>NZ_JBQKIK010000006.1:0-159812 GCF_052117805.1 Bilifractor sp. LCP21S3_F8
TAATTCGCTGGCAAAGGCGGGTTTAGCGGCATAAAGATCCTATCTGATTGCCTGTATTATTGAGTTTTCAAGGTGCGAAGCCCATTTTTGCTATGGGAAGTTTTAGTAAATTACTTTTTATCAGACAGGAGGACGGAAATGATTCACAATCCGATACTTCCGGGCTTTAACCCGGATCCATGCATCTGCCGGAAGGGAGACGACTATTATATCGCAGTGTCCACCTTCGAGTGGATGCCGGGAATTCCGATTTATCATTCCAGGGATCTTGCGCACTGGGAACTGCTCACGCACGTTCTGACGGATGATGTACAGGTGGATCTTAAGAAACTTCCGAGCGCGAAGGGAATCTGGGCACCGTGCCTTACTTATTGTGAATCGGAGAACCTTTTCTACGTGGTTTACGGCGTCATGAATTCCATGAATGCGCGGTACTTTGATGTGGATAATTTTGTTGTGACAGCAGAAAAAATTACCGGACCCTGGAGTGATCCGGTGTATCTGCATTCGGCCGGCTTCGATGCTTCGATGCTGCATGACGATGACGGAAGGAAATATGTGGTATCCCTGGAATGGGAGACGCGGACAGGATATGAGGAACCGGGGGTGATCTGTGCCGTTGAGTACGACCCGGACGCGGGACACATCATCGGATATCCGAAACGGATCTGGCGCGGTGCGACGGATCGCGGGTGTATTGAGGCTCCGCATCTGACGAAAAAAAACGGATGGTATTATCTGATGTGTGCCGAGGGAGGAACGGGATATAATCACGCGGTCACTATGGCACGTTCACGGAACGTGTTCGGTCCTTATGAGCCGGATCCGCTCGGGGCGATCGTGACGAGTCAGCCCGGAGTATCGAATGAGAGGGCGGACGCGGATCACCTGAAGCCGAAGTATTTTAATCCGGACTCTTTGCTGCAGAAGTCCGGACATGGAAGCTACGTCGATCTTCCAGATGGCGAAACCTATCTCGTTCATCTGACCGCGCGTCCGTGGATCATCCGCGACACAGAGGAGGAGCGCAAGGCGGCTTCTCCATATGCGCCGAAATGGCCGGTCGGGTATATGCCGGAAGGTATTCTGGATCTAAGGTGTACACTTGGCAGAGAGACGGCAATCGAGAGGATGACCTGGACCGAGGACGGATGGCTGCGCATGGCGGATGGAACGAATCTCGCAAAAGAAAATGTGCCGGAGCCGGATCTGCCGCAGACACAGATGAAGCCGGTTCCGGAGAGAGATGATTTCGACAGCGGTAGCCTCGGAAACTGGTATTATTCGCCACGGGAGATGCCGCAGCGTTTTGCGGATGTGAAGGCAAGGCCGGGTTTTGTCCGGCTTCGCGGTCAGGAGAGTCAGGCATCGCTGAACAAGGTGAGCCTTCTGGCAAGGAAGCTGACAGGGATGCATGCCAGAGCCGTCACTGTTCTTGAATACAGCCCTGAGGTTTATCAGCATGATGCGGGTCTCATGCTATACTATGACAATATGAACAACCTGTATCTTCGAAAATATTACAGTGAGACGCTGCATTCGGAGGCACTGGGGATCATACAGCTCGAAAATGGTCACAAGACAGAATATCAAAGCACGAGGACGGCGCTGGAAAAGGGACGTCCGGTCTGGATGCGGATGACGATTGATGGACGGAAAACCTTCTTTGAATGGAGCTATGACGGATCACTCTGGAAGCGGATCGGAAAGGAATGGGATACTTCTGTTTTTTCCGATGAGTACTGCAAGTATGGTGAGTTTACCGGGACAATGGTCGGGATTTTTGCCAGGGATTCTATGCTGCATGAAAAATGTGCGGACTTCGATCGGTTTGATCTGACGGTCACTGAGGACGGAGAAATGTGAAGGCAAAGAGGGGAGGTTTTGGATGAAACAGAAAGATATCCTGTTTGGGTGTGCCTACTATCTGGAATATATGCCGGAGGACCGCATGCGGGAGGATTTGCGGATGATGCGGGATGCCGGGATGAATGTCATCCGCATCGGCGAATCTACCTGGTCCACCTGGGAGCCGGTTGAGGGGAGGTTCGATTTTTCTCTTCTGGACGAGATGCTGGATCTTGCGGAGGCGTATGAGATGAAGGTAATTGTCGGGACACCCTCGTACGCGATCCCTGCATGGCTTGCGGAAAAAAACGATGACATTATGGTTGAGACATCAGAGGGAAAGGCAAGGTACGGACATCGTCAGCTCTTCAACATTGCGAGTCCGACGTTCCGGTTCTACATTGAGCGGGTGATCCGGAAGATGCTCGGGCATTGTGCCGGCCGAAGCTGCGTGATCGGCTATCAGATTGACAACGAGACGAAGCATTACGGCACTGCGGGCGCCGGTGTGCAGGAGATGTTCCGGGAGTATCTGAAGAAGAAATACGGTACGGTGGAGGAACTGAATCGTACCTTTTACCTGCGGTACTGGAGTAATTCCATCGGCCGGTGGGAGGATCTTCCGGACATGCGCGGCTGTATCAACGGCGGGCTGGCCTCGGAATTTGAGGCGTTTCAGCGCAGCCTTGTGACGGGGTATCTGTGCTGGCAGAGGAAGATCATCGATGAGTACCGCACGCCGGATCAGTTTGTCACGCACAACCTGGATTACAACTGGAGAAAATTTGGCGCGGAGATCTCACAGGACGGGTACTCTTACGGGGTGCAGCCGGACTGTGACCACGATAAAATGGGACGCGCGCTGACGATTGCAGGGACGGACATCTATCATCCGACACAGCATGACCTGACGGGTATGGAAATCGCCTTTGGCGGAGATGAGATGCGTGGGATTATTCCCGGAAGCAGGAATTATCTGGTGCTGGAGACAGAGGCGCAGGCCTTTCGGGAGTGGGTTCCGTATCCGGGACAGCTCCGTCTGCAGGCATACTCTCATCTGGCGAGCGGGGCATCGATGGTGGAGTACTGGCACTGGCATTCGATACATAACGGATACGAGACCTATTGGAAGGGACTTCTCAGCCACGATTTCGCACCGAATCCGACATATCTCGAGGCCGGCCGGCTCGGTCATGAGTGGAAGCGGATCGGAGCAGAGAACCTGATCATCACGAAGAAAAACCGCGCGGCCATGATCGTCGACAACCGGACGCTGACCGCCTTTAAATGGTTTCCAATTGATAAAGACCTGAGCTACAACGATATTGTGATGGAGACGTATCGTGAATTGTACGGACTGAATATCGGTGTGGATATCCTTTTTGAGGATCAGATCACGGGAGAAGACTGCCATCCGGACGGCGGCACGCAGAAGAACGACAGGCGCAGCCTGGACGGATATGACCTCATCGTGATTCCATCGCTTTATTCTGTCTCTGAGGAATTTATCCAGATTATCCGGAACTGGACAGAGGCGGGCGGAGTGCTTGTCGCCACGTTCCGCTCCTTCTTCACGGACCGCTCGCTCAGTGTGTGGACGGATATCCAGCCGCATCACATGACGGATGTCTTCGGGGTTAGTTACCATCAGTTTGTGAACCCGGAGCGGCTGACGGTGAACGGTTTCGAGGCGAGGCACTGGGCGGAACTTCTGATTCCGTGCGGCGGAATAACTGGAAGTGAAGAGAGCTGCATTTCAGAAACAGCAGAAGAAAAGGGCGCAGCTGCGAATGTTTTGGAAGCTGCAGAGAATAGGGATGGAGCTGAGGCGATTTTGGAGGATGCGGAAACCGGTTGCCGCGGGGATGGCTTTCAGGTACTCGGCTGGTATAAGCATCCATACTGGAACATCTATGCGGGGATCACGAGAAACCGGTTTGGCAGGGGAACAGCGTACTATATCGGGTGTCATACAGATCCGGAGCAGCTGAAGCGGATTTTAGTCCGGGCGTCCGCAGATGCAGGAATATGGCTGCCTCATTATGAAAATAAGGAGACAGCGGACGCGGAACAATATACCTGGCCGGTGATCCTGCGCAGCGGCGCCAATGCGAAGGGACAGACGGTTCATTATCTCCTTTATTACGCAGAAGATTCGCGGGTGATACGCAATCCTTATGGCATGGTGACAGATTTGATCAGCGGCAGAACTTATGCTCCGGGTGAGAAAATAGAGCTTCGGGACTGGGACGTAAAGGTGCTTCTGGAAAGCTGAACGTAATAGAACGTATCAGGCTGAGCCTTCAGCTCTGAGGAGCTGACCGCGCACTGGAAATCGCTGATCGAGAAATATCCGGTCGGACCGATTGAGGACGGAATGGATTCCCCAAGTGCGAAGGTAATTAATATTCTGTTCCCTTTTGTATTTCAAAGTGGTTTTTTTCAAATGTGATCAGTCCTTCGGATTTCATCTTTCCCAGTTCTTTTGAGAGTGCGGTCCGGTCGACATTCAGATAGTCAGCAAGCTGCTGGCGGTCAAAGGGGATGTCGAACCGGTGGCCGCCGCTCTGTAGGGCTACCGAATTCAGGTATGCCAGTACCTTGCCCCGGATGGTTTTGGGTGAGGTGTGGAAACTGCGGCCGGACAGAACAAGGTTTTTATGTGCGGTAACCACAAGAAGGTTGGTCAGGAACTTCCGTACCCAGGGGTGTGTGGTCGAATCGGTTTCTTTCAGGACATGAATTTTGAGGAAAAGAATCCGTGAGTCTTCATTTGCCACGACATCGACCAGCAGAGGTTCGTTATGCAGAAACGCATAGGTCTCTGCAAAAAAATGGCCGGAACCGACGTGACTTAAGATGGTGCGGTTCCCCCACATATCGTTGTTTTCTATTCTTACGCTTCCCTCCAGGACCAGTCCCATTTTGTCGGTTTTACTTCCAGCCAGAAGGATGGAAGCGTCTTTTTTGTATAAAAGCTCGCGGGCTTGAAGTGCCAGCAATGCATCGTGAATTTCTTCTTTGCTTAATCCCTTGAAAAGAACGTTTTTCGAGAGCATTTCTTCATTCATTTTCGTCTCCTTAGCCGCAGAAAGGGGCTTCATCAGTGCAAAACAGGACTGTGAAAGGCTGCCTTGTATTGGAAAGTGTCACACGGTTGAAAAAAATAATTATGTGGTAATGACAACATACTTCTGCTTTACATCCTACTATACTGTCCACAGAAAGACAACAAGTGACTGCCGCTGTATTCCAGGCTGTACAAAGGTCTATGTAATCCGGGAGGCAGCAGAGGCAAAGGAAGAATGCCCTTTGGGGCGATAGAGGAGGTTTATTGATGGAAAACAAGATGTTCTGTTATCAGTGCCAGGAAACAGCGGGATGTAAGGGATGTACGATCTCCGGTGTCTGCGGAAAGAAACCCGAGGTTGCCCGTATGCAGGATCTGCTTGTGTATGTGACGAAAGGACTTTCGTGTGTGACAGCAAGGATGCGCGAGGAAGGGATTCCCGTGGAAAAGGATGTGAACCATATGGTTACAAGAAATCTTTTTATCACGATCACCAATGCAAACTTTGACAGGGAAGCGATTCGCAAAGCAGTTGAGGAAACGCTGGCAGTAAAGCAGGATCTTCTTGGAAAGCTCGAGAACAAAGAGGGACTTCCGGAAGCCGCATTCTGGAACGGCGCGGAGGATTCCTTTGACGCCAAGGCGGCAGAGGTTGGCGTACTTTCGACCAGGGATGAGGATATCCGCTCTCTTCGCGAGTTGATTACCTATGGTTTAAAAGGACTTTCGGCCTATTCCAAGCATGCAAATGCGCTGCTTCAGGACAATGAAGAAGTGGATGCGTTTATCCAGAAAGCACTTGCGAAGACTCTGGATGATTCTCTTGGAGTAAACGATCTGGTGTCTCTTACTCTGGAGACCGGTAAGTACGGTGTAGACGGTATGGCTCTTCTGGATAAGGCGAATACAGAGGCCTATGGAAATCCGGAAGTGACACAGGTTGACATTGGTGTCCGTAAAAATCCGGGTATTCTGATCTCCGGTCATGACCTTCGCGATCTGGAAATGCTTCTGGAACAGACGAAAGGGACTGGTGTAGATGTCTATACACACTCCGAGATGCTTCCGGCACATTATTATCCGGCATTTAAGAAATATCCGCATTTCGCAGGAAATTACGGAAATGCATGGTGGAAACAGAAAGAGGAGTTTGAGAAGTTCAATGGTCCGATTCTGATGACGACCAACTGTGTGGTGCCTCCCGCAGAGAGCTATAAGGACCGCCTCTGGACGACCGGAGCGGCAGGATTCCCCGGTTGCAGACATATTGACGGCGCATATGGCGAGACCAAGGATTTCTCTGAAATTATTGCCCAGGCAAAGACATGTCCTGCTCCTACAGAGATCGAGACAGGAACCATTACCGGCGGATTTGCACATGAGCAGGTATTTGCGCTTGCGGACAAGGTTGTAGACGCGGTCAAGACCGGAGCCATCCGGAAGTTTGTTGTAATGGCAGGATGCGACGGAAGACACAAGACACGGGAGTACTATACAGAGTTTGCGAAGAGACTTCCGAAGGATGTGGTGATTCTGACAGCAGGATGCGCGAAGTATAAATATAACAAATTGGATCTTGGCGATATTGGCGGAATTCCGAGAGTTCTGGATGCGGGTCAGTGCAATGACTCCTATTCCCTGGCACTGATCGCCTTGAAACTCAAGGAAATATTCAAGCTGGATGATATCAATGACCTTCCGATCGTGTTCAATATCGCGTGGTATGAGCAAAAGGCCGTCATTGTACTCCTTGCGCTTCTGTACCTGGGTGTAAAGAATATCCATCTTGGACCGACGCTTCCGGCGTTCCTTTCTCCGAATGTGGCAAAGGTGCTGGTGGATAACTTTGGAATCGCGGGAATTGGAACTGTGGATGATGATCTGAAGCTTTTCTTTGGAGACGAGGCATAAATAAGGCGGAAGAGCTTTTCCATGACAAAGAGGATTCCTGCGCTTGTTAAAAGGTTCCTTGAGTTACAATATTGTCAGGTCGATGTCCGGAGATTTCCGGGTGTCGGCCTGGTTCAGTTTATCCTGCAATTTTTCCTTATTTGATTGTCGGCATTCAGGATATCGGAATAAATGAAATAAAAAAGAATGTATACCTGGCCGGTGATTCTGCGCAGCGGCGTCAATGCGAAGGGACAGACGGTTCATTATCTCCTTTATTACGCAGAAGATCCGCGGGTGGTACACAATCCTTATGGCACGGTGACAGATCTGCTCAGCGGCAGAAATTATGCCCCGGGAGAGAAAATCGAACTGAGGGATTGGGATGCAAAGGTGCTTGTGGAGAGTTGAAATTTGCAGGCCGGATCAGGCAAAGACACCGGAAATCTTTGCCAGACCGCCTGGAGTCGATTATAAAATTCCGATGTCGAAATAAGATTCCGATGCTGAAATAAGATTGCGGTTGACAATCAAATGCTGTTAGTGTACACTAATAATTAGTTAGAGATACCTAACGCACAAAAGGCTGATGATCCTGAATTTTCGCTGCTTGTCATGATGTACAACAACAGAAATGATCACCAGATGCCAACTGGATAAAGCTATAGCAGGACAGAAAACTATTGTGGATAGAACACTATAGCAGGGCAGAAAACTATTGCAGGATAGAACGCAATAACAGGATAAAAAGCCGTTTCAGGAGTGAAAGCAACAGGAATGGTTACCAGTTATGTCTCAGGAAGACAGGAGGAGACGATATGCTGAAACATTTACAGATTGATAAGGTGATTGGACGAGAGATCATAGATTCCAGAGGCAATCCCACGGTTGAAGCTGAGGTGATTCTGAATGACGGAACCGTCGGAAGAGGAGCCGCGCCCAGCGGAGCGTCTACCGGTGAATTTGAGGCGATTGAGCTTCGGGACGGAGACAAAGAACGATTTGGCGGAAAGGGCGTGACTAAGGCCGTCAACAACATAAACACAATCATCAATGATGCAGTCAGAGGACTGGACCCGCAGGATGTATATGCGGTAGATAATGCGATGATCAGAGCGGACGGAACGCCAAACAAGGCGAAGCTGGGAGCAAACGCAGTTCTTGCGGTATCCATCGCCAGCGCGAAAGCTGCGGCAGAATCTCTCGGAATTCCGCTTTTCCGCTTCCTTGGCGGCGCGAATGCCAACCGTCTTCCGGTTCCGATGATGAATATTCTGAACGGCGGGGCGCATGCGACGAATTCAGTGGACACTCAGGAATTCATGATTATGCCGGTGGGAGCATCTTCCTTCCGCGAGGCACTTCGCTGGTGCACAGAGGTCTTCCATTCACTTCAGAAAATTCTCAAAGCGGAGGGGAACACCACCGCGGTCGGAGATGAGGGCGGTTTTGCGCCGAATCTGAAGGATGATGAGGACACCATCGAGCATATTCTTCAGGCAATCCGCGACGCGGGTTATCGTCCAGGCGAGGATTTTGTTCTTGCCATGGATGCGGCATCCTCTGAATGGAAGAGCGAGAAGGGGAAGGGATATTATCACCAGCCGAAGTCCGGCAGGGATTTCACGTCTGAGGAGTTGATTGCGCACTGGAAATCGCTGATCGAGAAGTACCCGATCTGGTCGATAGAGGACGGTCTGGACGAGGAGGACTGGGAAGGCTGGCAGAAGATGACGGATGAGCTCGGAGACAAGGTACAGCTGGTCGGTGATGATCTCTTTGTGACAAATACAGAACGGCTTGAGAAGGGAATCCGGCTTGGCTGCGCGAATTCGGTTCTGATCAAGCTCAATCAGATCGGATCCGTGTCTGAGACGCTTGAGGCGATCAAGATGGCTCATAAGGCAGGATACACGGCAATCACATCCCACAGAAGCGGCGAGACAGAGGATACCACAATCGCCGATCTCGCCGTTGCGCTCAATACACGCCAGATCAAGACGGGAGCACCAAGCCGCAGTGAGCGTGTCGCGAAATACAACCAGCTTCTCCGGATCGAAGAGGAACTCGGCGAGTCTGCCGTATATCCCGGAAAAAAAGCATTTAACCGCTGAGAAAAAATCACAGAAATATAAGATCAATGACAGGCAGGAGCCGGTTCCGTTTATGGAACCGGCTTTTCTGAACTTATTTTACTCTATCATGAGGAAAGAAGATTAAAATGGGGCAGCTGAAGAAAGCTCTTAGGGCGAATTTCTAGGGATACGAGGTTATCCGCTAGCTGCTGCATGCGCCGTTTTATATAATGATCCGTATGCGGATGAAATCGGCAGAACCATCCGGTTTTCAGTCCTGTGTTCAGTGTGGACGATTACGAAAGATAAAATATATTATGAATTCTTCCACTCAAACAACTGATCTTCAAGAACTGGTGTGATATACTGTATAAGCTCTTCGAAAACGCAGACAGGCCGCCTGTCGCGAAGCGCGCGTAAGAGACTGCCTGCGTTTTCGAAGGCAACAGGTATGAGGATGAAGCGCGAAGGCGCGAAATCCTCATATCTGAAGGATTGCGGGAGTGCGAAGCACGGAGCAATCCGTAGCTTATACAGTATGTTATCGTATGGCCGTATCCTGTATAAGCTCTTCGAAAACGCAGACAGGCCGCCTGCCGCGAAGCGCGCGTAAGAGACTGTATGCGATTTCGAAGGCAACAGGTATGAGGATGAAGCGCGAAGGCATTGAGCAATTTATACAGTGTGAAGGAGACACCATGATCAGACATTATATAATCGGAGAACCGATCGAGACAGATTCTGTTGTGCTGAATATACCGGTTGAGACAGGAGAAATTCCAGGTTTTGTTCTGGATCCCGGTGCGAAGACGATTCGTCATCGAATGGACAGCGAGGATGTTATTTACGGACTCGGAGAAACTGTTCGCGGGATGAACAAGAGGAACTGGCTGTACATCAGCAACAACACCGATGACTATATGCATACGGAGGGAAAGCATTCCCTTTATGCCTCCCAGAATTTTATCCTTGTTTTTTCTCCTCGGGCTTCTTTCGGACTCTATGTCGATACGCCGGGAAGAGTGACGTTTGATCTGGGATATACGGATCCGGATGTGCTGGAGATCCGTCTGGATGATTTTGACGCGAATCTCTACCTGGTCCAGGATTCGACGCTCCCCGGAATTGCGCATGAATTCCGGCAGCTGGTGGGCAGAAGCTACATCCCGCCGAAATGGGCCTTCGGATTCGGGCAGAGCCGGTGGAGTTACCGCACGGAGAAAGAAGTGGAGGAGGTTGCTGACCGCTATCAGAAGGAAGGCATTCCGCTTGACAGTATCTATCTCGACATCGATTACATGGATCACTACAAGGACTTCACGGTTGATGAGCAGGCTTTTCCGGATTTCACGGATTTCTGCGCAAAGATGAAGAAAAGGGGAATCCATTTAGTGCCGATCATTGATGCGGGCGTCAAGATGGAGGACGGCTATGATATCTGTGAGGAGGGCAGAAAAGGCGGTTACTTCGTCAAGGATGAGGACGGAAACGACCTGGTGGCCGCTGTCTGGCCAGGGAAAGCGCATTTTCCGGACTTTATGAAGCCGGAGACGCGGAAATGGTTCGGGGAGCATTACCGTTTTCTGCTGGATCAGGGCGTGGACGGGTTCTGGAATGACATGAATGAGCCTGCGATATTCTACACGGAGAAGCACCTGAACAAGGTGTTTCGAAGAATCGATGAACTGAAGGGGGAGAATCTGGATATAGACTCTTTTTCCGAGCTGACGTCCCTGGTTGGAGGACTGTCGAACAATCCGGAGGACTACCGGAGTTTCTACCACAGATACAAGGGGAAATCCTATCGTCATGACAAGCTTCATAATCTGTACGGGTATCTGATGACGAGGGCTGCCGGAGAAGCATTCCGAACGCTTTGCCCGGATCGGAGGATTCTGCTGTTTTCACGGTCATCCTATATTGGGATGCATCGGTATGGAGGTGTCTGGACCGGAGACAACAGAAGCTGGTGGGAGCATCTGCTGCTCAGCATGCAGCAGATGGCAGGCCTGAATCTGTGCGGATTTCTGTATTCCGGATCGGACATGGGAGGCTTCGGAGACGACACAACGGAGGATCTGATGATGCGGTGGCTGGAAATGGCTCTTTTTACACCGCTGTACCGCAATCACAATGCAAAGGGAAACCGCTTTCAGGAGCTCAGCGCGTTTGCGCATCCGGAGCGCTTCCGCCCGATCATCGAGATCAGATATGCTTTGCTTCCATATATTTACAGCGAGTTTATGAAGGCGGCGCTCCGCGACGGTATGTATATGATGCCGCTTGCCTTTCAGTGGCCGGACGACAGAAGAGCAGTGGAGACGGAGGATCAGCTGCTCGTCGGGGAGAGCGTGATGATCGCGCCGGTGTATCGGCAGAACGCTTCCGGCCGTTATGTCTATCTGCCGGAGGATATGATGCTTCTGCGTATGAGAAGCTGGAACGATTACGATGAGATTCAGCTTTCAGAGGGCGATCACTATGTGAAGGCAGAGCTCGGGGAAGTGCTGATTTTCATCCGAAAGGGACATGTGCTTCCGCTCTGCCATCCGGCAGCAAATACGGCAGCGCTCGATTACAGCACGATCCGTTACATCTGCAATGGGGGATGCCCGGAGGATTACGAGTTATATAACGATGATGGAATTACTCCCGTGAAAGATCCCTTCCGGGCGTGACCTTCTGCTTTTTCGATGTGAATCTCCGGATGGGTGAAGCTGTCCGGAAATGAACAAGAAAATGATTGTGTTAACGTTCATCCTTTCCGGTTTCTCCCATGGTAAGGAGTTCTCCGTACATTTCGGGCCGGCGGTCGCGGAAGACACCCCATTCGCGGCGCATGGAAGCGACGGCGTCCAGATCGAACTGTGCCGTCACGAAGGTCTCACTTTCCCGGTCCGCAGAAGCCACAATCTCTCCGTCCGGTCCCGCGATAAAGGAGGAACCGTAGAAGGTGATGTTTGTGTAATCCTGTTCCTCATAGCCCACCCGGTTTGAGGCCACAAGCGGCATGATGTTGGCGGCGGCGTGACCCTGCATGCAGTTTCTCCAGTGAGGCATGGAGTCAATGCCGAGATCCGGCTCGCTTCCGATGGCAGTCGGGTACAGCAGGATTTCAGCGCCCATCAGTGCCATGCAGCGGGCGGCCTCCGGGAACCACTGGTCCCAGCAGATGCCGACACCTATCTTTCCGAATTGGGTGTCCCATACCCGGAATCCGGTGTCTCCCGGAGCGAAATAAAACTTCTCCGCATAGGGAACACCGTCCGGAATATGTGTCTTGCGGTATTTTCCGAGAATAGTCCCGTCTGCGTCAATCATCGCGACGCAGTTGAATGCCAGATTCCCGGCATCCTCATAGAAGCATATGGGGAGCACAACATGCAGTTCTCTTGCAATACTCTGAAAGCGCTTTACTGCCGGGTTGTCTTCCATTTTCGTGGCAAGGTGAAGATATTCATACTTATGTGTCTTGCAGAAATAGGGGCGTTCAAAAAGCTCCTGAAGCAGAATGACATTTGCCCCGGCCGCAGCGGCATCCCGTACAATCTTTTCCGCCTTGTCCAGTGTTTCCTCTTTATTCCATGAGCAGGCGAACTGTGTCGCCGCAAGAGTTACTTTTCGCATTGCGAAATCTCCTTTCAGCAGAATTCTAATTATAGAATGGTTTTGTGTGACAGACAGAAAAAGGCATCAGTTCGCGTACGGAACTGATACCTCCCTGTATCCTTCGCAATTTGTAACGATTCAGCACACCATTATCCAGGCGAAAAAAACCGCTTGTCAAAGGCCGCCGCAATGATTATAGCAACTTTACTACTGAATAAGGATACCACCGTGAGAAGCTCGGGAATATACTTATTTTCTTCCATACAGAAATCCATTGATTTTTAAAGACATTGAACCGTGGGCTTCTGTTTATTAATGCTGTATTTGGCGGACTGGCGCTGAAAGCTCGTTTACAGTATTATTATAGAGACATTGCTTTATGATCAACAGAAAGGTAGGGAATCAGCTTGGCAGCAAACAAAGATTTCATTCATCGTTTTCTCAATTACGTTCAGATCGATACGCAGTCCGATGAGGATGCGACAGATCAGCCGACAACTGCAAAGCAGAGGGCTCTCGCAGAGCTTCTTGAAAAAGAACTGCAAAGTCTGGGCGCCCGGACGGATTACGACCGGGAACACTGCTACGTTTATGCAGCCATTGCTTCGCATGGGAGTGGTTTTGAATCCATACCGCCACTGGGATTCATTGCTCATCTCGATACGTCTCCGGAGGTGAGCGGAAGCGGCGTGAAGCCGAGAATCATCCGGAATTACCAGGGCGGAGACGCATTATTAAAAGAAGAGGATTTTCCGGAGCTTACGAGACATCGCGGGGAGGATCTTATAGCATCAGACGGGACGACACTGTTAGGTGCGGACGACAAGGCGGGAATCGCGGAGATCATGAACCTCGTGCAGTATTTTCATGATCATCCGGAGGAACCGCACCGGGCGGTACGCATTGCGTTTACGCCGGACGAGGAAACAGGACGCGGCACAGAGCATTTTGACACGGAGCGCTTCGGGGCAAAAGAGGCATATACCGTAGACGGCGGGACCTTCGGTGTCATCGAATATGAGTGCTTCAATGCGGCGGAAGCACGGGTTATCATCCATGGCAAGAATGTCCACCCGGGAAGTGCGAAAAACCAGATGAAAAATGCCTGCCTGATCGCGATGGAATTTGCTTCGATGCTCCCGCCGGCTGAAACACCGGAGCACACAGAGGGATATGAGGGATTTTACCATCTCGACCGGGTGGAGGGCGGTGTCGAACAGACAAACCTTCAGTACATCATCCGGGACCATGACCGGAAACGGTTCGAGGCACGAAAGAAAACGATTCACTCAATTGCGGCGTACCTGAATCAAAAATACGGTGAGGGAACTGTTGACGCGTCGATCCGGGACCAGTATTACAATATGGCCGAGGTTATGAAGGATCATATGGATCTGGTCGGGCGTGTGCAGAAAGTTCTGTCGGACATGGGAGAAGTGTGTGTCACAAGCCCGATTCGTGGCGGTACAGACGGCGCAGCACTGTGTTTCCGGGGCATTCCATGTCCGAATCTGTGCACAGGAGGGTATAACTATCACAGCCGGTTCGAATATGCGAGCGTGCAGGAGATGGAGAAGACCGCGGAGATGCTGATCCGAATCGCACAGCTGCGGCAATGATGGGAAAAGCATTTCCATACGATATCGGGTTTCAAGACAGGCAGAATGCTGTTTTCAAAAGGAAATTATATGCCGGATTAAGGGGCTGCCGCATTTGCGAACAACCCCTGTTCTCTTCTTCCGGACAAATATCATCCAGACTGCCCGCTGCCGGTATGGAGGATGCTTCCGCCTCCGCAGGTTATTGTTGGTGCTGTCATGTATTGACATTTTTACAATATATGATATCATTATGATATCAAATAAATATCGTCTTCGGGCCGCGATTGCCCGGAAGCCTTTTTTAGGGGGCGGAAAGGAAAAACGTTATGGAAGAGAAGCAATTGGTGAAGAAGAACAATGGGATGCCTGTTTTGCTGCTACTGGTTGCACTGTATGTGGCGTCTGTTTTTCTGTTTGTGACGGGAATCAAGCTTGGAACGGAGGATTCTCTGTTTCTTCCGGCCTTCCTTCCGGCGATTCTGTGGTGGGGACTTGGATGGATCTTCTGCATGGGATTGAAGGTTGTCAAGCCGCAGGAAGCGCTTGTGCTGACGCTTTTTGGCAAGTATATCGGGACGATCAAGACGGATGGATTTTACTATGTGAATCCTTTCTGCTCGTCAGTAAATCCAGCCGCGAAGACAAGGCTGGGACAGAGCGGAGATGTGAATGAGAACGCTTCGGCCCATGGGATTCAGCTGTCGCTTTCTTCCGTGAACAAGACAGAGGAGCCGGCGAACTGGAAGATTTCTCTGAAAGCGATGACCCTGAATAATGCGAAGCAGAAAGTCAACGACGTACTTGGCAACCCGGTGGAGATCGGCGTGGCAGTGATCTGGAGAGTCAGTGACACAGCGAAGGCAGTTTTCAATGTCGATAATTATAAGGAATATCTGTCGCTCCAGGTAGATGCGGCGGTGCGGGATATCGTGAAGATTTACCCGTATGATGTGGCACCGAATATCGATACGACCGGTGACGGACAGGCTGACGACGGAAGTCTTCGCGGGTCTACGACGGTTGTGGCGGACAGAATCCGCGATCTGATTCAGAAAAAGGTGGAAAATGCCGGACTTGTGATTGAAGAAGCGAGAATCACGTATCTGGCTTATGCTCCCGAGATCGCCGCGGTGATGCTTCAGAGACAGCAGGCTTCCGCAGTGATTGACGCGAGAAAGATGATCGTGGACGGTGCGGTCGGTATGGTTGAGATGGCACTGGAGCGGCTGAAGGAAAACGGCGTGGTGGATCTCGACGAGGAACGGAAGGCGGCAATGGTGTCGAACCTGCTGGTGGTTCTGTGCGGCAACCATGACGCACAGCCCGTTGTGAATTCGGGAAGCCTGTACTGAAACTGAATGATGAATGCGGCGGCGCTGCCATTCCGGGTTAGTATGGTCTGGCGAAGGCCGCCGCTTCCTTTTGAGACGTGCTGAGAGGTTTTTTACGATAGTTTCGTATAAGGCTGACCATAACCGTGCTGCGCGAACAAACCGTTTCCACCCGCAGGTGGAAAACCTGCCAGCCCAAAAACCAGGATATATTTCTGAAGGGTGTGAGCAAACAGTTTCCGGATATGGTAGACAGAAAGCAGGTGAGCAGATGGCGAAGAAGCAGGTACCGCTTCGATTGAATGAAAAATTGTATGACGCGATCGCAGCCTGGGCGGAGGATGATTTTCGTTCGGTGAACGGGCAGATCGAGTATCTTTTGACGGAATGCGTAAAGCAGAGAAAAAAGGACGGGAAGTATGTGTCGGAGCATCTCGATGAACCGCCGGAGCTGGACATCCGGTAAATGACCATGCTATCTGCAACGCTATATACGTACGGGATAGGTGTCTGCGGCTACCCGCTGCTTTACCGCTTCCGTGTGTACTGCATGGAGGCTGTGAAGCAGCGGGTTCGGGAAGGCAGGAATTTTACAGCCTGACGAGGACAATTGTGCGTTAAAGGGATGTAAAATCAGGCAGAATGCGATAGGATGATTGCAGGGTTGGAGTTCATGATCTGCAAGCATCCTTTTGACAGGTATGTCAGCGGATGAAAAATGTATGCGTGATTTTGTCGGGAGAGGATGAGGAGATGCTTCGAATTGCGATTGTTGAGGATGATGAGAATTACCGCCGGGAGTTCCGCGGATATCTGGAACAGTACGGAAGAGAGCATGGCGAAGTTTTTTCCATCCGGGAATTCTCCGATGGAGACGGAATTCTGAATCCGTATACACCGGATTACGATATTATTCTGATGGATATTGAGATGGCATTTGTCGACGGGATGACGGCGGCGCAGGAGATCCGCAAGTCGGATACGGAGGTCTGCATCATTTTTATTACCAATATGCCTCAGTACGCGATCAAGGGCTATACGGTCGGCGCACTGGATTATATTCTGAAGCCGGTTTCCTACTATTCCTTTTCGGAGACCATTACACGTGCACTGGGAAGAAGGAAGACAATCCAGAATAAGTACGTGATTTTGAGTGTCAAGGGCGGGATGCGGCGGATTTCCACTTCTTCCATCCGTTACATTGAAGTCATGAACCATGAACTGATTTTTCATCTGGTTTCAGAAGAGATAACCTCAAGAGGCGCGCTGAAGGAGGTGGAAAAGGAACTATCCGGCGAGTATTTCTTTCAGTGTAACAAGGGCTTTCTGATTAATCTGGCTTATGTAGACGGTATCGTCGGGAATGATGTTCAGATCGGGGAGGACCGTCTGCAGGTGAGCCGGTCCAGGAAAAAGCCTTTGATGGATGCTTTGAATCAGTACATGGCGGAGACAGGGAGGTAACGGGATGGATGTATACGGGCTCCTGTTTCGTACTGCTTCCGGAAATGTCCTGCCGGATCTTAAGGACACACCGGGAATTTATTATGCAATCACCTATATGATTGCTTTTGCAATCATCAGTCATTACCGGCCGGCCCGGAGAAAGGGCTGGAAGGGGAATCTGATTTTTCTGGGAATGGGAGGATTTCTCATTTTTTACATGACGGTGACGAAGAATCCCCCTCTTCCGTTATTCCTTCCGGTTGTAATGGGTACCATTGTTCAGATTTTTCTCGGCTTTTACTGGCTGACAGAGATGAACTGGAAGAATTGTCTCTTTGATACACTTCGCGCCTTTATTCTGGGAGAGTTTGCGGCTTCTCTGGAATGGCAGCTTTATTATTTCGGTTTGACAGAATTAAGGGTTGCCTTGAATCCGCTGACAAATCTGATCTTTATGCTGCCGACCTATGCCGGTGTATTCGTTCTGGCTGCCGCGCTGGAGAGGAAATATGACAGCCGGTCCGGAAGGTATGAACAGCTGGAATTACATGGACATGCACTTCTTGGGGAGATATTGATCATCGGCGCGGTGTATTTCATGAGTGATATCAGCTTTGTTCTCCAGAGGGCACCTTTTACCGCACGATATACATCGGAAATTCTGCTGCTTCGAACCGTTGTGGATTTTGCCGGGGTTGTTGTTCTTTATTTTTATTCCATTGTGCTGCACCAGGCACAGGAGCAGATGGAACTGCAGACCATGCAGAATATTCTTCAGCTTCAATATTCCAATTATCAGACCTCGCGGGAGAGTGTGGATCTTGTCAATCAGAAATATCATGATCTCAAGCATCAGATCGCAATTCTGAGGGACGGCATCAATTCTGAGGAAAAAGTACGGTATCTTGACAAGATGGAGGAGGAGATCAAGCTGTACGAGGCGCAGAATAAGACCGGCAACGAGGTCCTGGATACGATCCTGACCAGCAAGGCCATGGCTTGTCAGAGATATCATGTGGAATTTACCGTTGTGGCGGACGGCGCGGCGCTGAGCTTTATGTCGATCATGGACATCAGCTCCCTGTTCGGAAATGCCCTGGATAATGCCATCGAGGCGGCAAAGCAGATACCGGACAGGAAAGAGAGACTGATTCATCTGACGATTGCGAGGCAGAAGAACTTTGTCAATATCACGCTGCTCAACCGCTTCAGCGGTGCGGTCAGTTTTCGAAACGGCCTTCCGGTGACAACCAAACAGAACCACGCTTACCACGGATTCGGAGTCAAGAGTATGCGCTCCACGGTGGAGAAATACGGAGGTTCACTGACGGTTAGCGCGAAGGATGGATGGTTCAGTCTTCACATCCTTCTGCCGGGCACACAGAGCCGCAGGGAAATCTGACCGACAGGAACGAGGCGTGACCGGAGGAGAGTGCGGCTGACATGTGGACCGCGCCGGGAGTATCACGGGAAGTGAAAACAGACAGATGACGCAAAAAAATGAACCATTTGCGTCATTTGTCTTTTTTTATCCTTTTTTGTGGTAGGCTTGAAAATGTGAGATAAGGGTTTCCGCATGACAAGGCTGTCTGGAGAGGATGATTCCTGGGACAGCCGAAGTGAAAACAGAGGCGGAAGTCGGGAATACAGAACGAGATAAAACACGCTGCGCGAGTTTTATCTCGCTATCGCGACGCTCGCCGCACACGAATACTTCGCATTCGGCTGCGGCTCACTGTTCGCGTAAATAAAAATTCAGGAGGCAGATCATGATCCGATACGATTTTAACAATGACTGGACGGTAAAACATCTGGGAAGCAGCGAAGAAGGGATAAAGGTCCGGCTCCCATATGACGCCATGCTTCGCGAGAAAAGATCCGGGGAGAGCGCGGGAATGCTTAATGTCGGCTGGTTTGCCGGAGGCGATTATGAATATGTTCATCGCTTCGAAGTGCCAGCGTCTTTTGAAGGAAGAAACGTGTTCCTCCTGTTTGAGGGAATCTACCGGAATGCTGAGATCTTCGTAAACGGATGCAAGGCGGTGTCGCGTCCGTACGGCTACACGCAGATCCAGACAGAAATATCAGCTTATCTGCATTATGGCGCCTCAAATGAAGTGCGGGTTGTGGCACATAATGCGGATCAGCCGAACAGCCGCTGGTACAGCGGCAGCGGAATTTACCGGCCGGTATGGATGTATGTCGGAGAGTCCGATTATATTCCGTTATATGGCCTGAAGGTTCGCACGGTGTCAGTGTGTGATTACAACAGCGAGCATACCTGCGGAAAAGCGCAGGTTGAGGTCCGTGTGCGGACCAGTGCCGCTGGTATGGTCAGTCTGCAAATGACGGATCCGGACGGAAAAAAAGCTGCATATGCAGAAGAGCAGTCCGCTGTGGTTTCTCCTGATGAAGAAGCTGTGTGTGGGGCTTCCGATGAAGCGGAAGAGTCAACGGCAGGAATTCACACAGAGAAAGACAGAAGGGCTGCGGAACATTTTGAGGCAGTATTCCACATTTCAATCGACCGGGCACGACTCTGGAATCCGGGGCGCCCGGAGCTTTACCGGTGCCGCGCAAGGTTTGCGGATGACACCAGTGAGGTGACCTTTGGAGTCCGCGAGCTTTCCTGGGACGCAGAGCACGGTATGCAGATGAATGGAAAACGGCTGCTTCTGAAGGGCTGCTGCATTCATTCTGACAATCAGCTGCTGGGCGCGGAAACTTATCCGGAAGCCGAAGAGCGGAGAGTAAGGATTCTGATGGAAAACGGCTACAACGCCATTCGCAGCGCGCACAATCCGTCTTCGGAATATCTGCTTGAGGCATGCGACAGGCTGGGAATGCTGATGATGGATGAATATGTGGACTGCTGGTATATCCACAAGACGCGATTTGATTATGCCGGAGAGATGACAAAATGGTATCGCGCAGATCTGCGTGATATGGTGGATAAAGATTACTGCCATCCGTCTGTAATTCTCTATTCTACAGGAAACGAGGTGGCGGAAACCGGCGAGAAGAGAGGCATTGCGCTGACCCGGGATATGACGGAATATCTTCACAGACTGGACGGCTCCCGCCCGGTCACCTGCGGCGTCAATATCTTCTTTAATCTGATGTATGCGATGGGCTTCGGCGTGTACAGCGATGAGAAGGCGGCAAAAGAGGCGGCCGCCGCAGAAAAGGCAGCAGAGCAGGGAAAGGAACGGAAGAAAAAGAAGACGGTCGGCAGCGAGTTCTACAATCAGATGGCGGGCCTTCTCGGTGACAAGACGATGAAGCTCGGCGCAACGCTTCACGGCTGCGATGTCAAGACGAGGGATGCGTTTGCCGCGATGGATGTTGCCGGCTACAATTACGGCATTTACCGCTACCGGCACGACCTGAAGAAGTATCCGGACCGGCTGATTCTCGGAAGTGAGACCTTCTGCAACGATGCGCATGATTTTATGAATCTGGCGAAAAAGAACCCGCGTATCGTCGGTGATTTTGTGTGGGCAGGCATGGATTACCTCGGCGAGGCGGGAATCGGTTCCTGGGAATACGAGGATTACGCACCCAAGGACGCGGATCCGGCGGGATGGATTTCCGCGGGAAGCGGCAGAGTGGACCTTACGGGAAAAGCAATCGGCGAGGCCAGCTGGACCCGGGTCGCCCTCGAGCAGGAGACCGGCCCGTTTATCGCCGTAAAGCCGGTCTATCAGAACGGCAGGCATACCCCCTCTGCATGGAAGATGTCGGATGCCATCGAAAGCTGGTCCTGGAGAGGCTGCACCGGAAAGAAGGCAGAGATCGAGGTGTACGCCAGGGCGGAGCGTGTGGAGCTTTTTCTGAACGACAGAAAGGTCGGAGCCGCAAGACTGCACGGGAACTGCATTGCCAGATTCAAGGTTCCGTATGAGGACGGAGTGCTTCGCGCCGTTGCCTATAACGGTGATGACAACCGCATCGGAACCTGCCGGTTGGAAAGCGCAAAGGAGGAAACGACTCTTCAGGTGATACCGGAAGCTGCCATGGAGCGGATTTCCGGCTGCGATACTCCGGATCTGACGGGAAAACGGCTCACCGCACAGGCCGGAAGGCTCTGCTATTTCCGCATTCGTTACACCGACAGGGACGGCATCTGGAAGCCGATGGAAAAGCACAGAGTGCATATCGAGGTGGAAAACGGGGAACTTAAGGCACTTGGGAATGCCTGCCCCTACAATCCGGAAGGGTATCTGCAGGATACAGTTTCCACGTATTACGGAGAAGCACTCGCGATTGTACGCGCCGGTGAGAGCGGCACACTGAGGCTGACCTGCAGAGATGAAGAGAGAAGCCGGGACCTGGAGATGGAAATCGTGTAAAAAGCCGAAGTGACGTGCAGGCGGCACAAACGCCGCGACAGGCAGACGAAGCCGGTCACATGCAGACCTGCTCCGTGCTGCGCAGTCCTGCATTTTTACTTACGCGAACAGTGAGCCGCAGCCGAATGCGAAGTATTCGTGTGCGGCGAGCGTCGCGATAGCGAGATAAAACTCGCACAGCGTGTTTTATCTCGTTCAACAGGTACGTGCGTTTTTGTACCGATTATGCTAAAAAATGAACCGTTCGCGCTAAAAAAGGATTTGGTTCCGTTTCTTCTTTATAATGAGAAGCATGGAACACAAATCCGCGCGGACGTTTTTTTATGTACAGGGAGGTAGAGAATGAAAAGGAAAAAATCAGCCAGAGCATGGCGGGGACTTACCGGCGTGTCGGCGACCGTAATGGCAATTCTGGTTGCCGGTTCAACCGTTGCAAACGCAAATGCAGCCTTTATCAATACGAGACTGGGAACCGCCAGTCAGAAGATGGTCGATTCTTCTACAGAAGACAGCATGTACTATGACTCCGAATTTTCATCGCTGGAGGATATGTACAATGCGAAGGTAAAGCTGGCCGAGGAGATCGCCGGCGAGGGAACTGTACTTTTCAAAAATGACAATGCGGCACTTCCGCTTGCAAAGAATGAAAAGATTACGCTCTGGGGCATGAATTCACATTATCCGACGCTGGGCGGCATGATTGGATCCTCAACAGCATCCGACACAAAGAACGGGCAGGTTCCGGTGGACCTGGAGCAGGCGTTCACCCAGAAGGGCTTCACGCTGAATCAGAACTTCATTGACCTGTATTCGAGCAAAGAGGCGTCTGAGTACATGAGAACCGGTTTCGGACAGCCCGGGCACGGCCTGATGCCGGCATTCACACCGACCTATGAGACACCGGCGGCTTATCCGGTCGGAGAGATTCCGGCCGATCTCTATACGGAGGATACGCTGAGCAGCGCCGATGATACGACGGCAGTTGTCGTGATCTCGAGAGACTCTTCCGAGGCTGCAGACTATGAGCCGGGGATGAAGAATGCCACAAAGGGCGACTCTTTTGAGCGTCCGCTTGCTCTGTCAGATTATGAGAAGTCCATGATAGATCTCGCAAAGAAGCACAGCACAAAGGTTGTAGTTCTTCTGAATGCGGACAATCCGATGGAAATTGATTCGCTGAAGAAGGATCCGGATATTGATTCGATCGTATGGGCGGGAGAACCCGGAATGTACGGATTCCTCGGAGTTGTAGATGCTCTGGACGGAGATGCAAATCCATCCGGAAAAATTACAGATACCTATGCGGTGAATTCGGTTTCCTCTCCTGCAATGCAGAATTTCGGGGTTTATACCTATACGAATGCATCCAACAACGGCGGCACGCTGACCGAGGACAATAAGGCAGACTGGTTCGCGGTTGAGACCGAGGGAATCTACGACGGCTATAAGTATTATGAAACCCGTTATGAGGATCAGATGCTCGGTCAGGGCAATGCGGATGATAAGGCGGGGTCTTCTACCGGAGATGCCTGGGATTATCAGAATGAGGTTTCATACCCCTTCGGATATGGACTGTCTTACACGACCTTTGAACAGAAACTGAACAGCGTGGACGTATCTCTGGGAGATCAGGGAAGCGCCTCCGTTACCGTTACCAATACCGGAAAGACTGCCGGCAAGGACGTGGTGGAACTCTATGTACAGACACCATACACAGAGGGAGGCCTGGAAAAATCAGCGATTCAGCTGGTCGGCTTTGCGAAGACGTCCGAGCTCGCGCCGGGGGCGTCGGAGGATGTGACAGTTTCCTTTGATCCGCAGTACATGGCGTCCTATGACGAAACCGCAAAGGACGGAAATGGCGCGTGGGTTCTGGATGCCGGGGATTATTATTTCTCCATCGGAAACGGGGCACATGAGGCGCTGAATAACGTGCTGGCGAAAAAGACAGGCTCCACCGGCAAGCTGGAGATGACGACGGATGATGAGAAGGCAAACCCGGACAATGCAATCGTCTGGAATCTTGACAAGCAGGATATCGATACCTATTCCAAAAACGTATCCAACCAGCTTCAGGACGCAGACATTAACAAGCAGATTCCGGACACGGCAGAGTATTCTACCAGAGCAGACTGGACAAAGGGATGGAAGACCGTGGATTCTCTGACACCGACCGATGAGATGATGATCGGACTGACAAACAGCAAATATGAGCTTACCGAGAACGGTGACGGCGAGAGCTGGGGAGAGGACAGCGGTCTGAAGCTTATCGATATGGTTACGATTAAGGATGGAAAAATTACCGGCGTAACCGACATTAATGATGAAAAATGGGATAAGCTGGTATCTGAGATCACGCTGGATGAGGCAATCCAGTTTATCGAAAAGGGTGGAGATGACAATGAGAATATTGATTCCATTCTCCTTCCAAGATCCGATCAGAACGACGGTCCTCTCGGCTTCACCTATGACCAGGTAGCCGGATATTATATTCGCTGGGACAAGAACAGCGACACCAACCACCCGACTTATACGACAGCGGAAGATAAAGACGGCACCTACGCGGATAATGTCATGCCGACAGAACCGGTTGTGGCTGCCACCTTTAATCAGGAGCTGGTTCACCGGGAAGGTGAGCTTCTTGGAGAGGGTGGCCTGTGGTCCAATGTTGCAGGAATCATTGCTCCAGGAATCAATCTTCACCGTGTGCCGTACAACGCGAGAAACCATGAGTATTATTCAGAGGATTCCGTGCTGACAGGAACTCTTGCGGTAAGCCTGTGCACAGGAATTCAGTCCAAGGGTATGTATGCGGAGCCGAAGCATCTGGCCGCAAACCATCAGGAAACAAACCGGTCCGGCATGTCTGTATTTTCCAATGAGCAGGGCATGCGCGAGAACGAGCTCAGAGGATTCCAGATGGTGCTGTCCACCAACAGTGCCGGAAATGTAATGACATCCTTTAACCGTCTGGGAACGGTTTTCGCAGGTGCAAACGAGAATCTGCTGATCAATATTCTGCGAAATGAGTGGGGATATGAAGGCGCGGTCGTAACCGATATGATCAATGGCGCCGATTACATGAACTGGAGGGATATCACCTTTGCAGGCGGCGGAAACTGCCTGACAACTTCTGCTTACGACACATCGAAAATCGGCACCATGGCAGCTTCAAAGGCACTCATCGCTAAGGATACTGCTTTCCAGAAGATGATGAAGACCAATATCAAGTACTGGCTGCACACACTGGCGGGAAGCCTCGTGATGAACGGAATTACGCACACCACCGTGCTGAAGCATGTAACTCCGTGGTGGCAGGCGGCGATCTATGGAGGAATTGCCCTGTTCGCGGCGCTGACGGTTCTCTTCGCCGTACTCTATGTTACCAAAGAACGCAAGCTCAAGGCTGTTCAGATCGTGGATGCATCCGGAGCAGACGCAGATGAGGAGGTAAAAAAATGAAAAACAGAGCAGCAGGATTTTACCTGACACTGGCTGCCGCCATCCTGGCGGTAGCATCCATCATCATGTATACACGCGCCATGTACAAGACGCCGACGGTATTTGTCACTCTGGCAGCAGTAGTGGTGATCGAGGCTGTGACAATCATTCTGAACCGGAGGGGGCTGAACAGCTGGCTTCCGCTGGTCGGAGCAGTGCTGATGGGTTTTGCGGCCGGATATTCGTTTAAGCCGATGGTCAATCAGATCGGCTATGTGATTGCCGGGCTGGATCAGATCGACACACTGATTCCGTTCATCATTTTTGCAGGAATTGCGATCGTCGGAATGCTGCTTTACCTGATTGCGGGGTTTTTGAAACAACAGAAGGATGAAAGATGAACAGACTGCGGAAGCGCAGCTGATCGGAAATGGAACGGCCGCTCAGAAAAGGGCGGCTGGTTTCAGGTTGAAATACCAGGTACGACTTTACGAAGCACCATCATGTTAAAATAATTGGTGTGTTAATTTTCTGAATGCTCTGCGAGTGGAAGCGGTCGAGGGAAAGGGGTGCAGATAAATGCTGAGGATTCGTTCATTTACCGTGCAGAATCTGGAAGAGGGATGTGTGACAGATTCCTCAAACCCTGCGTTTTGGTGGGAGCTTGAGAGTACCGGAAAGGATGTGAAACAGACCCGCGCGGAACTTACCGTCGGAGACTGGACGGTGAAGCTCGCTGGGGAAAACCGTGCAGTTTATCGCGGCGCAAGTCTCAGGTCTTTTACAAGATACCGGGCGGAGCTTTGTGTCACGGATAATCACGGAGAGAACGCATCGGCTGAGCTTTTCTTTGAGACGGGAAGAATGGGAGCACCCTGGATCGGAAGATGGATTACTGACGGCGCGTACCGTTTCACGGAGAAAAAGGCTTCTCCGGTCCCGATGCACTTCCGGAAATGTCTGAACCTTACGAAGAGAGTAAAAAGGGCGGTGCTGTACAGCACCGCTATGGGTATATATCAGTTCTATGCGGATGGAGAGAGAGTCGGCGGAGATTATTTCGCCCCGGGCTTCACGGCATATGGGAAGCAGCTTCAATACCAGACATATGATCTTACGGAGCAGTTTGAAAACTGTGGCACACACATTCTGACCGCGGTCGTCGGTGGCGGCTGGGCTGTCGGACGCTACACCTATAAAGAACGCTGCCGGATTTACGCGAACCGTCAGGCGCTTCTGGCTGAGGTCCGGATCTGGTTTGAGGATGGATCGGAGCAAGTGATCGGAACAGGATCCGACTGGGAGGTATCCATGAACGGACCGTTCCTCGCAGCGGAATTCTACAACGGCGAGTTCTTTGACGCAAGGCGCATGGCCATGCTCGGTCATGCTGCAGACAGAACAGACGCGGCAAATCAAACGGACGGATGGCATCCGGCGTGTGAGGAAAAACTGAGAATTCACCCGGACATAATCGCACAGTACGGAGACCCCGTGCGTGCGCATGAGGTTTTCCGCCCCGTAGCAGTCACCCGCTCGCCATCCGGAAAGATTATTTTTGATTTTGGACAGAATTTTGCGGGAGTAATCCGCATTCTTTTGAAAGGAAGTGCCGGGCAGAAGATTACCATCACCCATGCAGAAGTTCTGATGGACGGAGAATTGTACCGGGAGCCTCTTCGAAGTGCACGGCAGGAGGCTATTTATATTCTGAAGGACGGTGTGCAGGAGTACGCGCCGTCTCTCACTTATATGGGATTTCGGTATGCTGCCGTCGAAGGCGCGGAAATAATGGCGTTTTCTGACGCCGCGGATCAGGCTGCGGAAATCCGTTCATCTTCCTGTGCTGCGGCTATTGAAGCGTATCATCAGAGATCCTCCTTCACTTCAGCCGGCGAGGCGGAGAACCCTACGGCTTCTGAAGGTGACCTGCCTCAGATTCTGAGGGTGGAAGCAGTGGCGCTGTATTCCGACATCCGTGACAACGGAAGCTTTTCCTGCTCGAATCCGGATCTGAACCGTCTTCAGGAGAATATCCGGTGGGGCGCGAAGTCCAACTTTGTCGATATCCCGACGGATTGTCCGCAGAGAGATGAGCGGCTTGGCTGGACCGGCGATATCGCTCTTTTCTCACGGACTGCAGTATATAATTTTGATATGTCGCGCTTCCTTGGAAAATGGCTGCGGGATGTGAAGGCGGAGCAGAGATGGGGCGGCGGGATTCCGATGATTGTCCCCTTCGTCAAGGTGTACTGGCAGTGGGAGCTGGTCGTGACGATGGCGGTGGATCACTGGGGAGACGCCTGTATCCTGGTGCCCTGGGCAGAATATCTTTCCAGGGGGGATTTATCCACCCTTGAGGAGATGTATCCGGTCATGGTGAAATATATCGACGCCTGCCGTTTCTGGGCCGGACTTTTTTCCCTCGGGAAGAGACGGTATATCTGGAAGCTTCTGCATCATTACGGCGACTGGTGCGCACCGGGAGTTGACATGTGGACATGGATGCGCAGAGGTGAGTATACGGCGACGGCCTGCCTGTCGAACTCGGCGGCAATCATGAGCCGGATTTCCGAGGCTCTCGGGAAAAAGAAAAACGCACGCAGATACCGGAAGCTGCATGAGGATACGGCTGACGCGTACCGGAGTCTTCTCATGGATCCGGACGGAAGGGTCAGGGATGAATTCCAGACCGCATACGTACTCCCCTTGTATTACGGAATGCTGCAGGGAGAGGACCGGAAGAAGGCGGCGGAACATCTGGCACGGATGGTAAGAAAAAATGGTTATCATATCGGAACAGGTTTTCCGGGAACGCCATATGTGCTGTTTGCGCTGGCAGATAACGGATATCCGCAGGAGGCGTTCCGCATGCTTTTGAATGATACGTGTCCGTCATGGCTCTATGAGGTAAAGACCGGAGGAACAACCATCTGGGAGAGATGGGATGCACTTCGTGAGGACGGAAGCTGTAATACCGGGGAGGGTGACGGAACCGGAGGCATGGTGTCCTTCAACCACTACGCAAGCGGAGCGGTGGGAGATTTCTTTTACCGGAGAATCGCGGGGATCGAGCCGCTTGAGGCCGGGTACCGCAGATTCCGCATCCGTCCTCTGATCTGCCGTGATGAAGAAAATAATGGAAGGTTTTTCCTCACGCAGGCGAGAGGAAGCGTCAGAGGCGCGTACGGAGAAATTGTCAGTGACTGGAAAATTGTCGACGATACATTTGAAATTCATATCCGCGTTCCGGCTGGAACAACCTGCCGCGCAGAGCTTCCTGACGGAAGCTGCCATGAAGTGGGAAGCGGAAACTGGACCTACGCCGTAACGGTTGTCAAAGGAGAGGAAGGAGTACAGAGTGAAGATCACGAAAATTGCTGAAAAGTCTGCATTTCATACCCGGATAACGTCTTCTAATGTAAAAATTAAGGAGATGTTTTTCGGATATCTGGGAGCGCCGTTTCTGGCAATGATCTCAAATGCTGTTTTTGCGGCGTATCTGAATCGTTACTATGTTGATGTATTGGGATGGACAAAATTCGGTCTGTTCTCAGCGCTTCTTCCCATGGTTTCGGTGATATTTGTCATCGCGGGAAATCTCGTGGTGGGAAGTCTCATTGACCGGACGAGGACGGCAGCCGGAAAGGCGAGGCCGTATCTTCTGCTGTCGATCCCGCTTCTGGCGGCGGCGATTCTTCTTTTGTTTCTGACGCCGGTAAAGGGAAGCGGTCTGGCGCAGATTCTCTGGATTGCGGTGTCCTATAATCTCTATTACGCTGTAGCGTATCCCTGCTATTACACAGCGCACAACTCCATGGTATCTCTTTCTACCCGGAATTCTTCCCAGAGAGGCATTCTGGCCACTTTATCGAATGCGTCGACAGTCGGAGCTGCGGGTGTGGGCGGCAGCATACTTGTACCGATTCTCCTGCAGAGCTATATGTTTGTCACAGATGAGAACGGGCTGAATGTGGAGGCAAGCTACCTGCACTGGAGAGTGCTTGCAGTCTTTCTGGCCATCCTGACCGCGGTCGGAGTTCTGTTGGAATATTATTATACCCGTGAGAGGATCACAGAGGAAAGTCAGAATCTGAATCTTCAGGAGAAGAAAATCCCCACCAGAGAGCATATCCGTGCTTGTGTCCATGACCGGTACTGGTGGATGATGATTCTGTTTGTTCTGGTCTTTCAGATGGGTCAGGCATTCAAAAACGGATCTATGAGCTTTTTTGTCCGGTGGATGTTTGACGGTGTGATTCATTCCTCAAACCCGGAACAGATGTCCGGTACTCTGATGTCGACGCTGGGACTGGTGGGAGGAATTCCGACAGTAATCGGTATGTTCCTTGCGTGGCCGCTCGCAAATAAGCTTGGGAAGAAAAAATCAATTCTACTTGGTCTCATTTTTGCACTTGCCGGGGGCATGGTCGCGTTTCTCAATGTCAACAGCTTTGTGATCGTATGCATCGGCGTGATTCTGAAAGGAATTGGAATTATTCCGGCGCAGTATGTTCTTCTTGCGCTGCTCTCGGATGTACTTGATCACCTGGAGGCGAAAAACGGATTCCGGAGTGACGGATTTACCATGTCGATCTACAGCGCGGTTTTCGTCGGACTGGCAGGAATCTGCAACGGCGTTCTGAACGGTATGTTGGCTTCCTCCGGATATAATAACATCGGCATCGCAGCTGATCCGGCAAGCGGGAAGGCTATTCAGGATATTTCCTCATGGACCGGGCGGGTTGTATACCGACAGTCACTTGGAACAGAGCATGTGCTTGCGTTTCTGTATCTGGCGGTGGACATGATTACCTTCGCGGTCAGCATTTTCCTGATTCTCGGGCTCAATGTGGAGAAAAATCTGAAGAAAGAACAGGAGATGATTCTGGAGCATCAGAAACAGGCTGTTCTGGCCGAGGGCGGCGTCTGGGAGGATCCGTCCGTTAGAGAGAAGCGGGAGCAGGAGGAAGCGGACCGCAAGGCGGAACAGGACCGGATTGCAGAGCTGCAGGCATACTGCAAGAAGAAGGGCCTTGATTTCGAAGAAGAAAATCGGAAATATCTCGAAAAAGAGGCAAAGAAAAAGAACTCACTGATCGGAAAACTTCTGGGGTAAGGAAATTCTGACAGGTCAGAAATGGAGAGGTGCAGAGAAGATGAATGTAAAGAAAAGAAAGGTGGGCAGAGTGGTGCGGAACATTCTCCTTGCTGTGGTGATTGCGGCTGCCGTGATAATGGGAATCTGGCATAAGACAACGGCAGCAGTCTTCCATAATCTGACTCAGCCACATGTCCGTGTGCCTGACACGGATACATGGACGGGCGGTGAGTCTTATTTGAAGATTCCATATAGTTCGGTTTCTGATTCGGATTATGTTGACCTTTATGTTCCTTCTGATGTGAAAAATCCTCCGTTGCTGATTCTGGTCCACGGGGGCGGTTTTGTCACAAATGACAGCCAGTCAAAGCAGGCGGTGTTGATGTACCGGTATTTCCGGGATCATGGATATGCGTGCGCCTCGGTCAACTACAGACTGGCAGAGGAAGCTCCTTTCCCCGGGGCAGTTGAGGATGTGAAGGCGTGTATCCGGTTTCTTCAGGCAAACGCCGGGACCTATGGATATGATTCCGGGCGGATGGCCATATTCGGTGAATCCGCAGGAGGCTACCTGGCAATTGCCGCAGCCATGACGAATGATGAGGAGTTTAACAGCCTGCCATATATCGGAGAAAGCAGCGGGGAATCAGACGGCTGTTCCGATGATGGAAGCAGCGGCAAACAAGAGGAAGGACAGAGCTCTGCTGCGGGCGGAGATTCCGTACCGGCAGAAGGTGTCAATCCGGCGATCCGGGTTTTGATCGACTATTATGGAGATGTTGATTTCACGAGCCTGGATGCTCAGTGGAAAGAGATCGGTTATTCTTCTCTCGTGCGCTCGATTGCCAATGGATGGATTCAGAAAAATCTTCCGGAGGGCTACACCGATATCCACAGCTACTGGCTCCGCAAGGATATTTCGAAGCTGAGTAAAGACGAGCTGGCGCCGATGCTTCTGAATAATTACATTGACGAAAACCTACGTCCGGATTCCGATCTGTCCGTCTACATTTCCCATGGAGATGCAGATCTCACGGTACCGGTCACACAGTCTCAGAATCTGTATTCGAAAGTATCCGGCATCATCGGTACCGGGCGGACAAAGCTGAATATCGTAAAAAATGCGGGCCATGCAGGAGACGGGATGTACTCGGATCGGGAACTGGAGAAGATGGACCGCTTTATACAGGCACACATGTAGAAACGGGTGGCCTTTTGCAGAGCGAGGCTGTCCGTTCGCATGCCGGAGACGGACTGCACACCCGCAGACGGGAAATATACGGCAGTGACTATGCATCGGCGATATATGCATATGCCATGTTAAACTGCTGAAGCTGGATCTGGAATGACCAGAGGAAGAAAAGCCTGCAGGAATAACCGGAGGAGAAAAATGGAGAAGACGACACAGAACAATCCGTTTCACGGGGTGAATCTGGGAAACTGGCTGGTGCTGGAGAAGTGGATGTCTCCGGAGATGTTTGACGGAACGGATGCGGAGGATGAGACATGGCTGAACCGGGAGGCGTCCTGGGGGATTATTCCGGAGAATTCGTTCTGGGCGAAACTTCCTGCTGATGATCCGGGATATCAGACGGGGCAGATGCCCAGAGAGAAGCTGGACCAGCGCATGAAGTATCACAGGGAGACCTATGTGCAGGAGAAGGATTTTAAATGGCTACACAATCATGGAATCACCCATGTGCGCATACCGGTGCCGTTTTTTATCTTTGGGGATCGTAAACCCTATAAAGGCTGTCTGGAATACCTGGACCGTGCATTTGTGTGGGCCCAAAAGTGGAAGATCAAAATTCTGATTGATCTTCACACGGCCTGCGGGGGACAGAACGGTTACGATAACGGAGGCATTACAGGCGTATGCAAATGGCACAAGAATCCGGAAGAGGTGGAGTTTGTGCTGCATGTTCTGGAGAGGCTGGCGAAGAGATACGCGGAGGAAAGCGCACTCTACGGACTGGAGGTCTTGAACGAGCCCATCAGCCGCCTGGTATACCTGACGGCGCCTTCCACAGGGAAGGCCAGGGATCTTGAGGAGGCGGAGGGCTCCGGTCATGTACCTACCATTTTTCTGAAGGATTTTTACCGGAGGGCGTACCACAGAATCCGCAGATATCTGCCGGAATCCAAAACGATTGTCTTTCATGACGGGTTCCGGCTGAATGTGTGGGGAGACTATTTTGTCCGCCACAAGATGAAAAACGTCTGTCTCGACACGCATATGTATGTTTTTGCCATGGAGAACTTTTTTCCGGTGCATAAGCCCTGGGTATATCGTACCTACCTGGCGATCAACAAACAGAGAATCCGGCTGGCGCAGAGGTATACGCCGGTTATTGTGGGAGAATGGTGTGTCACGAATGAATATGCCTTCGGGATTCGAAGGGATTTCACCAGAGGGGCACTTTCCGGAATGGCGACCTCTCCGGACGCAAGGAGGTACCAGATCAATGTTCCGCTTCCTGAGCGGGAGAAACGAAAGCGGTTTCTGCGTCTTGCCCGTGCCGAGCTTCGCACCTGGGAAGAGACAGAGGGGTGGTTTTACTGGAATTATCAGCTTCTGCGGGACCGGAGAAAAAAGACAGACGAATATTTTAAGGAGGCCTGGGATTTCGCGCGGTGCATGGAACGCGGATGGCTCCCGGCTGCATTGGAGAGTGAATAACGGCCGGCGATCACGGATATCCGATACACTGAAAACAGGGCCGTCAACGCGGGACTGTACTGGAGATGGAATAATTGTCGGCGATCCCTGACATGAAGAAATTGATTTTTTGTCAACAATGAATGAAAGGACTTTATTTATGAAACACGCGGATATTGTCAATCGGATGACGGCGGAGGAGAAGGCCGCATTTCTTTCGGGGAAAAGTGAATGGGAGTCCTGGAATTTTGAACGGCTCGGAATTCCGTCGATCTTTATGTCGGACGGACCGAGCGGAATCCGCAAGCAGGCCGGCGAGGGCGACCACCTTGGTTTGAATCCCTCGGTTCCTGCGACGTGTTTTCCGTCGTCAGCGACTCTCTGCAACAGCTGGGACGCGTCCCTGACAGAAGAGGTCGGCGAGGGACTGGGAAGGGAAGCCATGGCGGAGGGAGTCAACGTGCTTCTGGGACCGGGCATGAATATCAAGCGGAATCCGCTTTGCGGACGTAATTTCGAATATTTTTCCGAGGATCCGTATCTGACGGGGAAGCTGGCAGCGGCAGAAGTGCGGGGAATTCAGTCCCGGGGCGTGGCTGCCTGCTGCAAGCATTTTGCGGTGAATTCGCAGGAGACCCGGCGGATGGCCATGAATGCGGTTATCGATGAAAGGACACTTCGGGAGATTTACCTGACTGCGTTTGAAATCGCGGTGAAGGAGAGCCACCCGAGGGCGATGATGTCCAGCTACAACGAGGTGAACGGAGTATACGCGAACGAAAACCGTCACCTGCTGACAGATATTCTGCGGAAGGAATGGGGGTTTGACGGTTTTGTTGTGACCGACTGGGGCGCAAGCAATGATCATGTTCTTGGTGTGAAGAACGGCTCAAACCTGGAGATGCCGAATCCGGGACTTGATTCGGCCAGAGAACTCCTGGCTGCGGTAAAATCCGGAAGAATTTCACAGGAAGAGGTGGATCATAGAGTCGATGAGCTGTTGGATGTGGTGCTGGAGCTGACCGCTGAGGCGAAAAAGGTCTGTCAGAATCATGATGATCATGACGGTTCTGTGCAAGCTTCCTGTTTGGATAAAGACGCGATACACCGTGAAAACCACCAGCTTGCTCGGAAAGCAGCGGCGGAAAGTATGGTTCTTCTGAAGAACGAGGATCAGATTCTTCCATTAAAGAGCGGGACAAGGGTCGCCATCATCGGAGATTTTGCATTTGAACCGCGCTATCAGGGCGCCGGTTCCTCGATGGTGAATGCGACGAAGGTAGAAAACATCCGGGATCTCGCAGGCGGCTATGATCTTCAGGTTGTGGGCACGGCAAGAGGATACCGGAGGGATGGGAGTGAGGATGCAACCCTGATCGGGGAAGCGGTTTCCCTGGCGAAACAGGCAGATGTTGTGTTGCTCTTCTTTGGCCTGAATGAGCAGTCCGAGTCTGAGGGCCTTGACCGCACACATCTTCGCATTCCGCAGAACCAGATCACTCTGATGCGCGAGATTCAGGAAGCAAACCGGAACACAGTCGGAATTATCAGTGCGGGATCAGTCATTGAGATGCCCTGGCACAGCCTTTTCAAGGGGCTTCTTCACGCGTATTTACCGGGACAGGCTGGCGCGAGTGCAATGCTTGACGTGCTCACCGGCGCGGTAAACCCATCCGGACACCTCGGAGAAACCATTTTGAATAAATATGAGGATACACCGTCGTATTCGTATTATCCTGCTCTTGAGCGGAATTCTGAATATCGAGAGAGCGTATTTGTGGGATACCGGTATTTTGAGACCGCAGATGTTCCTGTGCTCTTCCCGTTCGGGTATGGACTTTCCTATACCACCTTCGAATATTCCGCTCTGCAGGTAGAAGAATCGGGAATCCGGTTCACGCTGAAAAATACCGGCACCCGTGACGGCGCCGAGGTTGTGCAGATGTATGTGGGAATGAAAGATTCCGCTCTTTTCCGACCGGTCCGTGAGCTGAAGGGATTTGCTAAAATCTTTCTAAAGGCCGGAGAAGAAAAGAAGGTGAGTATCCCGTTTGATGACAAGACCTTCCGTGTGTGGAACCGCATGACGGACCGCTGGGAAATCGAAGGCGGAACCTATCTGATATCTGTCGGTTCCAGCTGTCAGGATCTTCGACTGACATGTTCGGTGGAAAAGCAGGGGGATCTGGAGCGGATTCCCTATGACAGGGAGAAATGCGGCTGCTATTACAAGGCGGACATCCGAAGAGTCTCTGATGAGGCGTATGAAGAGATACTGGGGTATCCGGTTCCTTCCGGCTCCTGGAACCAGAAAAGCCTCGGCATCAACGATGCCCTGTGCCAGATGTATTACGCGAAGAGTCCCATCGCCAGAAAGATATATAAGGTTCTGGACAGGAAACTGAAAAAATCGCAGGCAGAGGGAGGTGTCCCGGATCTGAATACGATGTTCCAGTATAACATGCCGTTCCGCGCAATTGCGAAGATGACCGGCGGCCTGGTCTCGATGGAAATGGTAAATTGTATGGTAGACATGGTGAACGGCCATTTCTTTCGGGGAATGGGAGGCGTGATCGGCGGATTTTTCCGGAACAGGAAAGAAAATAAGCAATATCTCCGGAAATTAAAATGAAATTGAAACAAATATGAAATTGATATGAAATCGATAGGAACAGACAAAGGCAGGTTCGTGACGGACCTGCTTTTCTGGCATTTTCAAAGAGAAATATATATTGATTTCCAGACTTCCGGATGGTATTTTGTGATTCAGGACAATCTCTCTGGCGTCACCAGATGGGAAATCGTGCGTGAAGGAAGTGGATCAAATGGATAATGAAAAAGTATTTGCCATGAAATTTTCCAAGGTATACCCGCTGCTCGTGGCGAAAGCTGAGCGTAAAGGCAGAACAAGGCAAGAAGTGGATGAAATCATCTGCTGGCTGACAGGATATGGAGAAGGAGAGCTGCAGGAGCAGTTGAAAAAAGAAGTCGATTACCGGACATTTTTTGAAGAGGCTCCGCAGATGAATCCGAATTGCCATCTGATTACAGGCAGTGTGTGCGGAATCAAGGTCCAGGAAATCAAAGATCCGTTAATGCAGAAGATCCGGTATCTGGACAAGCTGGTTGATGAGCTGGCAAAAGGCAAGGCAATGGAAAAAATAATGCGATGATGGAAAACATCAAAGAAAAATACCTGTCCGCCGGAGAAATGCTCCTTGAACGGACAGGTATTTTTTTGATTTACGCGAACAGTGAGCCGCAGCCGAATGCGAAGTATTCGTGTGCGGCGAGCGTCGCGATAGCGAGATAAAACTCGCGCAGCGTGTTTTATCTCGTTCAATCAGGTGACGAAGAACTGCAATTGATAAATGATTTAGTCAGCTGACGAAGAGACATCATTGATGAAAGATCCAGTCAGGCGACGAAGAGCAGCAATTTATCCGGTCAGGCGACGAAGAGCAGCAATTTATCCGGTCAGGCGACGAGGTATACGATCACAGCTGCGATAGTGCTTGTAAGTCCGACGAGTGCCTCATACGCGATCAACTTCATGCGGTCCGGGATCTGCATGTTCACGGCACCGCCGGTTGCATGGAAGAAGGATCCGTGTGGCAGGGAATCGATGACTGTTGCTCCGGCATGAATCATAGCGCCGGCAGAGACGGCCGGTATTCCGCTGGAGATGAGTACCTTGGAGAAGGTCTGCGCGGCAACGGTAGCGCCTGCCGTGGTGGAGGCTGTAGCGCCTGCCATGAGGATACCGGCGATCGGTGCAAGCAGGAAGGCGGGCATGTGGAAGAAGTTCAGTACATTCACGACATCTGCCTGAAGAGCGGATGCCTTGATAATGCCGGCAATCGTACCTGTACCGAGAAGCAGTATGGAGACACCGGTTACCTTATCCAGTCCAAAGGAGGAAAATTCGCCGAATTTTTTTACAGTGCCTGTCGCAAACGCGCAGACGAGTCCACCGACCGGAAGAGCGATCATCGGGTCTATCGTAATTCCTGCCTGACGAAGCGCGAGCAACACAATTACGGTGAGCGGACCGGCAATTGCCTGCGCAAAGGAGGGCAGGCTGCGGGAATCGGCCGATTCAAGATCCGAATCTGTTACCGGAAGGCCGTTCTTTCCGGCAAGAATTCCGGACAGAATGACCGTTACAATCAGGGCACAGATCGCCGGAATGATGTTTCTCGTGATCAGAGAGGTCAGATTGATCTTAAAAGCCTCTGAAACCGCGATGGTATTCGGGTTCGGGGAAATGATGTTGCCGGCCTTTCCGCCTCCGATCATCGCCAGGAGCAGTGACTGCTTGTTGTATCCGGCTTCCTCACCGATCGCGAGCGCAATCGGGGCAACGGTGATTACGGAAATGTCAATAAATACGCCGACCGCGCAGATGATCATCGTGGCCAGGGCTACCGCAAAGAGCGCTCTGCGGCTTCCAAGCTTCCGGACGATGACCTGTGCGATTTTTTCTGCGGATCCGGTCCGGATGAGCGCGCCGGCGAGAATGCCGGAGGTCATGATCCGGAGAACGGAGGTAATCATGCTCCCCGCCCCGGTCATCATGGAGTCTACGGTAACACCCAGATTTCCGCCGGAGCCGATCAGTCCGCCGACCAGAGCGCCGATGATCAGGCTGTAGGCCGGATGGAATTTCCGGATGATGAGAAAAATTGCGAGCGCCATTCCGATCAGCGCCCCTGCAGTTGAAAATGTGTATGTCATTGCCTTGCCTCCTTATATGGTATCCGTTGGGATGGTCAGAAAGTTTTATATGCAGCAGCGGGATACTTAAGCATCTCCCGTTCTGCGTCCGGGAGAGTGCTTGCAAATCCTACAGGTCTTATGAGTTGGTTCTGATGCTTCGGGTTTAGCGGTGATATCCGGAGGATTACCTCTTCGCTAGCTGCAGTTTTATTAGGCGTGCCGCCTGTTCGGCCGCCGCAGCCATATTTTTTTTGGCGTTCTCAGGTTCACAGGCTTCTTCCAGGGTCGTGACACCGCGTACGATCGGGAAGAAGGCATCGATGCCGCATTCGTTGCAGGCGCATGCGTCGTCTGTGACGCTTCCGGCAAAGGCGATGACGGGTTTCCCATGTGCTTTGGCAAGATTTGCGACTCCGACCGGCACCTTGCCCATGGCAGTCTGGGCATCGAGCCTGCCTTCGCCGGTAATGATCAGATCCGCGTCCGCGAGGTATGATTCGAGACGGGTCTCCTCAAGAACAATCCGGATGCCGGACTGAAGCTCGGCGGGCAGAAAAGTGCGGAAGGCAAAGCCCATACCGCCGGCAGCTCCGGTTCCTGGAAAATCCGGATCAGCGTCCGGATGAAGGACTTTGGAAATTTCGGCATACCGGGCGAGCCAGCGATCCATATTCCGGATATCCTCCGGACGTGCTCCCTTCTGCGGGCCGAAGACGGCACTGCATCCGTTGCTGCCGCACAGCGGATTTGTGACATCGCAGGCGATGCGGAAGGTGCATTCTGCCAGCTCGGGGAGTACATGCTCCTCCGTTATCGCAGCAAGCTCCATGAGTCCCCGGGCGCCGCGTGAAATCTCTCTGCCATCGCTGTCCATAAGTCCGAATCCGAGGGCCTGAAGCATGCCGGCGCCGCCGTCATTCGTCGCGCTTCCTCCGATTCCGATGATAAAGCGACGGCAGCCTTTTCGAATGGCATCCGCAATCACCTCGCCGACGCCGTATGTGGTTGCCGAAAGCGGGTTAAGTTCTTCGGCCGGGACCAGAGTGATGCCCGCGGCTCCGCTCATTTCGATCACCGCAGTCATGGAATCACGGATGATCCCATAGGAACAGTCAACCGGTTCTCCGAAGGGTCCGGTGACCGTGACATGCTCAAGGTGTCCGTTCATTCCCTTTGTCAGAGCCTCAACTGTTCCCTCTCCGCCGTCCGCAAGCGGCCGCACGGCAATTTCCGCGTCGGGATACACCCGATGAAAGCCCTCCGCAAAAGCATTTCCCGCTTCGATCGAAGTCATGCTTCCCTTGAATGAATCTATGGCGGTCACAATTTTCATATCAATACTCCTTTCCCCTGTTCATAAATTTCCGAAGGTAATTCGTCTGTGTTGTGTATCTGTCCCCGGACTTCTCCGATCGCCTTCGGAACCTCCGGGCTGCTGTTCCGCACTTGTTTTATAAGCTGATTATAGAAAAAAGTATCCGGGTATGCTATGTTATAGATAACATAAATTTAACGACAAAATGTGATTATGTATCAGGTTTAACAGATCCGATCTTATAAACCTGATCTGGCAGGCCGGATCTAACAAACGCTATCTGGCAGGCCGGATCTAACAAACGCTATCTGGCAAGCCGGATCTAACAAACGCTATCTGGCAGACCGGATCTAGCAAACGCTATCTGACAGACCCAATCTGGCAGACGTGATTTACAGACATGAAAAAAGGAAAAAGAGGAGAAAGCTGAGAACATGAAGAGTCTGATACGGCACCGTCTGGCGCAGCAGATGGTGGATACCATACATGATGTGTGCGGATACAACATTAATTTTATCAGTCCGGAGGGGAAAATCACCGCGTCGACGGATCCGGAGCGTATCGGTATGTTCCACGAAATTGGAAGAAAAGCTGCAGAGAGTGGAGAGACCATAGAGGTGGACAGCAACGAGGATTATTCGGGTACAAGAAAGGGAATCAATATTCCGATCTATTATCATAACTCTGTAATCGCGGTGATCGGCATTACAGCAGAGCCCTCCGAGGCCCGGAAGTACGCGCATCTTGCGGAAAGGATCTCGGCGCTTCTCCTGCATGAGCAGGAAATCGGAGAGATGTACCGGAGTACAGATGAGCGGCGCGCCTATCTGATCCGCTGTATTCAAAATGAGGATTTCGAAAACCGCGCTTATTTTGACAGCTGCCTGAAGGAGTTTCATGTAGACCCGAAGGGCAGATACCGCATGCTGTGTATTGAGATAAATACTCGTTATAATCTGGTGAACATCTCTCTTCTGGAGCAGAAGGTAAGAGCTTTTTTCAACCGGATCGGGGAAGAAGTCTACACCTATATCTACCCGAACCGGTTCGCCGGACTCATACGGTCGGAGTCGTACAAGAATTATCAGTCAGTATTCCGCCGTTTCGCATCGGATCATCATCAGATCCTTCAGATGGGGGTCGGCAGTGACAAGAGCTTTGAAAAGTGCGGCGATTCCTGGCGGGATGCAGTCATCGCCATTAGCTCAATACGCGGGACCGGGAAGGATCTCGTCGCGTTTGATGATCTGAAGCTGGAGATTCTTCTTTCAGGGATGAGTGATGCGGTGAGAGAGGAATACAGAACGAAAGTGCTGGGAGGGTTGAAGCCCTCGGAGGTTGACTTTCTGAAGACTTACTATGATTCGGACATGTCCCTGAAGGCGGCAGCGGAGAAGCTTTTCCTGCACGTCAACACCGTTCAGCAGAGGCTGAACCGGATTGCCGGGAAGACCGGAATGAACCCCAGGAATTTCCGGGATGCGGTTTTGTTCTGGCTGGCGATGCATGTCTGAAGCAGGCGAATGGGCGGCTATGAATACAGATTCTGTTCTGGCGCTGGCGATGCATGTCTGAAGCAGGCGAATGGGCGGCTATGAATACAGATTCTGTTCTGGCGCTGGCGATGCATGTCTGAGGCAGGCGAACGGCCGGTCCTATATACGGATTCTGTTCTGGCTGGCGATGCATGTCTGAAAGAGGCAGATACCGGTGATGATGAATGCGAATACGAACACTCAGGAAGCGGAACTGCCTGTGGGCTCGGAGGACGCCGGGGTCTTTAACGTTGCGGCGTAGATGGCCCAGGGGATGGAGTCTTTGATCTCGATGCACCGGATATTCTCCTGCCGGATTTCGGAGGCATGAAGGTTTACATCGATGCCGATGCCGTGCTGTCTGGATACGAACAGATAAATTAGTGAGCTCTCCATTGTACGGATGGAGATCTGCGGCACAAAGCCGAGCTCCTGACATTTGGTGACGATGGAGTGAAAAATACTGAATTTTTCGTTGAGTGTAATCAACTTCTCTTCCTGCAGATCCACGAATGACAGTACATCTCTATCATACAGCGGATGCCCCTGTGGAACGACGGCACAGAGTCTCGTCTCGAAGATTTTCTGCTCATGCACCATGGGGGAGCGAAAATGATCGACTACATAGGCGGTGTCGATTTTGCCGCCCAGGAGCAGATCTTTGATGTTCTGATTGAAATCCTCTGTCCATTCCACGCTCTCTGATCCGATCAGCTTCTGATTCAGAGTCCGCAGCGCGGGGACGGATTGAAGAGCGCGGATGACGCCGCAGGCAAAACCGACCCGGAGAGAGCGGCGGGAGAAATCCATTCGCTTCATCTCCATTTCAAGATCCTGCAGCCGGTACAGAAGCTCCCGGCTGTGCTTGTACAGGTAGTCTCCGCTCTTGGTGGGAATGAGCCCTGCCGATGACCGGCGAAAGAGAACCACGCCGAGCTCATCCTCCAGACGGTTCAGATTTTTTCCCATACCCTGCGGGGAAATATAAAAACGTTCGGAAGCCTTGTTCAAACTTCCGGTTTCATAGCAGGCACAGAAATAACGAAGCGTTTTTGTATCCATTCCCTGAGTATGCCTCCTTCTTACATGATGTCCATTCCCTGAGCATGTTTCCTTCTTTCATGATGCCCATTTCCTGGGTGCGTCTCATTCTTGTATGACGGGATCTGTCTTTCTGCATTATACCCCAGATAAGGATGAGTTTATACTTTTTCAGACAAAAACCATACAATCATTATGAAGGGATGAAAAAAATAGTTTCTACTCGTATGAGTCTGGTTGATGGCGGAAGCCGGTAAGACGATGTAAGATTAATTTAGTTAATTTGTTAACGATATCGCGCCATCAATCTGAAATGAGTGTACAGGAGGATGTTATGAGAACCAGAAAATACCCGAATCTCTGCAAACCAATCACGATCGGCAGAACTACCTTTCGCAACCGTATGTTTTCCGCACCTATGGGTGGAACGGATATCACGAATGACGGCTGCATCGGACCAAAATCCACGGCTTTTTATGAGCTGCGTTCCAAGGGAGGTGCAGCGGCGGTCACGGTAAGTGAGTGCATGGTTCACCCACAGACGGACGGATCGCACGCCTATCATCTCGATGAGTCTATTCTGAACTCCCTGGCCTGCGCAACCTATACGGCGGATGCAATCCGCAGGCATGGCGGGATTCCGAGTCTGGAACTGTCGCACTCCGGTATGTTTGCCGGCACCTACATGACAGACAAGAAGAAGCAGCACGATCTGCATCAGTGGGGACCCTCCGATACCGTTCGCGGAGACGGCGTGCAGGTGAAGGCTCTGACAAAAGAAATGATTGAAGATATTGTGGCGGCGTACGGGCATGTAGCAGGACTGGCAAAGCGTGCGGGTTTTGAAATGATCATGATTCACGGCGGGCACGGCTGGCTGATCAATCAGTTTCTGTCTCCCCTGTTCAATCATCGGACAGATGAATATGGCGGGTCACTGGAAAACCGCACCCGGTTTGCTGTGGAGGTTCTTCAGTCGGTGAGAGAGGCGGTAGGTCCGTTCTTCCCTGTTGAATTTCGAATGAGCGGCGCTGAGTTCACGGAGGGCGGATATGGCCTCGATGAAGGTGTCCGTATTGCACAGGCGATCGAGCCCTATGCGGATATCATACACGTGTCGGCCGGCACCTATCAGAAGACGTTCGGCATCACGCATCCGTCAATGTTCGAGGACCACGGACGCAACGTGTATCTGGCGGCAGAGATCCGGAAGCATGTGCATAAGCCGGTAGCTACGATCGGAGGCCTGAACGACCCGGCGCAAATGGAGGAGATCATTGCTTCGGGAAAAGCGGATATCGTGTATATGGGACGCGCCCTTCTGGCCGATCCCTTCCTTCCGAGAAAAATCAACGAGGGCAGAGAGGATGAGATCGTGCGGTGTCTGCGCTGCTTTACGTGTATGGCGGAGCGCGCGGCCACATCTACCAGACGCTGTACGGTCAACCCGCTGATCGGAAGAGAACTGGAAGGGGATGAGATCCAGCCCGCACCGGTAAAGAAAAAGGTTCTTGTGGCAGGCGGCGGCCCGGGCGGTCTGTATGCGGCTTATACCGCTGCAAGACGGGGGCATCAGGTGGTGCTCTGCGAGAAGGAAAAAGAAGTCGGTGGCATTCTGAAATCCGAACAGGCGCTTTCCTTCAAGTATGAGATGTATCAGCTCTCCGGAACATACCGGCTGCTCTGCGAGAAGGCGGGTGTTGAGATTCGTACCGGTGTCGAGGTGACACCGGAATATGTCGACAGCGAGGCACCGGACGCGCTGATCATTGCGGTCGGCTCCACACCTCTCGTACCTCCGATTCCGGGGCTGCGCGGGGAAAATGGAGCAAACGTCATTGTGGTCAACAACTATTATCTGGAAAAAGAGCGCTGCACGGATCATGTCGTCGTATTCGGCGGCGGACTCGCGGGCTGTGAATGTGCCGTTCATCTCGGACAGGAGGGAAAGCATGTCGAGATCGTTGAGATGCGGGATATGCTCGCGCCGGACGCAAACGTCCGCCACCGTCCTCTGCTGATGGCACAGATTGATAAATATTGTACGGTCCATACCGGTTACAAGGGACTCGAGGTTACAAAAGAGGGAATTCTATGCGAGACAAAGGACGGAGAGAAGGTTCTGGTTCCCGGTGACACCGTGATCTGCGCGCTCGGCCAGAGATCCCGGACTGACGTTGTGGAGTCCCTGATGGATACCGCTCCCTTCGTCCGTGTAATCGGCGATGCGTCCAGAGTATCTACCATTACAAACGCGGTGTACTGGGGATATCATGCGGCACTCGACATCTGACGCAGGATAGCCGGAAAAGAAACAGGTATAGAAACAGGCAAAAAAACAGATTTTGCGGCAAAACACCACTTCCGAAGAAAACGCCGCCGCTGTCAGGCAGTTTCGCCGTGCCACCCAGGTATTGCGTGAGGAAAACGTCTATCCCCAGGACGATGTGTCGGAGTTTATCCGGGATGCAGAGGTTTCCGGCGTCCGTGTGGAAATAAACGGCGAGCTTCCGACGGAGGCGAAGCTGCTCAAAGTCCTTCTTGCGGTCATGCGGGAAACCTGTATCAACGCCGTCCGTCATGCGGATGCAACGGCTATGTACGTGGTATCGGAGCAGACAGAAGCCGCCGCCGAGCTGAGAGAGCAGTTCCCGGAGCTCAAAATCATTATCGTCACCTCCATGCCGGAGGAGAGCTTTATCAAGCGGGCAAAAGAGGTTGGAGCGGACAGCTTCTGGAACAAGGAAGTAAGCCCCGAGGAGCTGATCACCGTGATGGACGCCACCATGCAGGGCAAGCATATGTGGCCGGGCGAAACGCCCATTGTCAAGCTGGGCGTTACCACCAACACTGATTTTACGGAAACGGAGATCAAGGTTCTGCGTATGGTTTGTGAGGGGCTGGAATACAGCGAGATTGCCGAGGAGCTGCACTATACCAAAGATAATGTGAAGTATCACATCCGCAATATTCTGCAAAAGACAGGCTATGCAAACAAAACCCAGCTTGCCATTGCCGTGACAGGCAAACGCTTCATCATTCCCAAGCTCTTCGATGAGCAGGACGGTTCAGAGGAAAACCCCCATCGTTTTATAATTTCATTTGACTGTACAACCCGGTTTCAGATTTGAAACCGGGTCTTTTTTTTGAAAAAGATGCAAAAGTTTACCCACATGGGTAGGGATAATAAAAAACCGGTTCGGCATAATATAGGTGAACATAGGGTTACTGCGCCTTTTTATGCACCGGAAGCTTTGACCGGACGCAAAAAGAAATCCGGGAGGTGATGCAAATGCGGAGAGTTGTTGTTGATATGCAAAATGCTTTGCTTGCGCTGTGTCTGCTGCTGAGCCTGACCGCCTGCGGGGCACAGTCCTCCGGAAAGATCCCCGGGGGCACAAGCGATCCGAAAATGGAAACGAAGCTGCCGGAAAACGACCCCGGCGGCAAGGGTGATTTGAGCGGGAAAGACGATCCGGATGGTGACACCGTGACCGATGAAGCGGCGCGGGCGGCGCTGGACCTGCTGCGCCAATGCATGGCGGACAGTCCCAAGGCTGCCGCCGTGGCGTACCTCGGCTATCGGGACGCGGCGGAGCAGGACGGCGACCTCACCGACTGGCTGTGGACCAACGCGCCGGGGCTGATGGAGAAAATGGCATTTCTGCAGTCCATCCCCGCTGACCGTGTGCTGAACGGCAGCTACGGCGACCTCTATTGCGTCGCGCCCCGGGACGAACACACCTCGCTGGCGGTGAATCACGTCACCTGGCGCTCCAATGGCCGCGGCATGTGGCCTGTGGCGGACGAGGTACTCTACCGCAGCGAGTACGCCGAGCCCCTGCTGCTCTTCGTCCGCTGGGAGGAATTTGAGGACGAGCCGGACGTGGAGATCGTCATCGTGCCGGATGGCGGCGTTGAGGTGAGCTGGTGTCCCACAAGGAACTTGGAGGACGGCGGCTATATCGAACTCCCCACCGGCGTGGACTACGAACCCCTGCTGCTGGATTTCAGCCGCTTCGGCGACGTCACAGGTCTTGACTATCCCGAGGATTGGGAGCCGGCGGGCGACGACTGGTGGCTGCCGCCTACGGATATGGGCCTGGCAGACACCACCTGGGTCTGTGATGACTGGCTGATGAGCCTGCACTACGGCGACTGCGACCCTGACTATGCCGGGATCGCCGAGCTCTACCACAGCTTTGAAGACAATACAGAGCTGACACGGGTCTTTTCCGGCGTGTGGCGCATGGAGGATGACTGTCTGCGGCTGGATCTCTCCGCCGGCGTCGGCAGCTCCCTCAGCGGCAGTTTCCCGATCCTCATCTCCCCCTCCGGCGAGGAGATGCATTTCCAGCGTTCGCGCAGCGGCGAAGGGGTCCCCTTCCTGCCGGACGATATGGACTCCATTGATCTGACACGGAGCTATGGCTGAGTCCCCTTTCATTTTTCCAAACACTCGCAGTTCTCCCTGCATCTATTCTATCGAGAGACGCTGAAACAAAAAATGCTCGTATCGCAGTCATAGCTTACAAGGGCGCCGGCAGCGATGAGCTGCTTGACTACAGCGTAGGGACGATCATTCTGAAAAAAGTCGTCAACACGGAGGATACAACCACGATTACTGTCGACGCCTACGGAAGCGAGACATATCTCCCCGAAAGCAAAAAACCATTCACGAAAAAAATCAAGCGGACGCTCACTCTGCAAAGAGCGAGACACCCCGAAAAAAGAAAAACGGACGGGGAACTCTTCACCGAAAAGGACTGCCCGTCCTGCGGAGCGAATTTCATACCTGATGAGAATCACTGCTGCTCGTTCTGCGGATACAGTCTCAAGGCAGATAACGCCAAATGGGTCGTTTTGACGATCGGCAAATGACAAGGAGGATCCTTGTAATGGGATTATTTGGCAAAAAATACTGTGATGTCTGCGGTGCCAAGATAGGTTTTCTCGGAAACCGCAAGCTCGAGGACGGCAATCTCTGCAAGGAATGCGCGAAAAAGCTCTCGCCGCTTTTTTCAGAGCGTCGGCACTCGACAGTCGCTGAGATTAAGGAACAGCTCGCCTACCGCGAAGAGAACAGGCATCGGCTCGATGATTTCTTGCCGACTGTCACCTTTGACGGAAGCAAGAAAGTTTATATTGACCCGATAAGCGAGCGTTTCATCGTCACGGGACTTTCGAACTGGCGCGGTGGCAACCCGGATCTGATCAGCTTCTCACAGGTCACCAACGTTGAGACAGACATCAGAGAGAACAAGGAAGAGATCTTCTATAAGGACTCCGAGGGCAACGAGAAGAGCTACAATCCGCGCCGCTACGAGTGCGACTACGAGTTCAACGTCACAATCCACGTTGATTCCCCATGGTTTGACGAGATCGAGCTTGAACTGAGCGACGGGAACCGTCCTGACAGCCGCGTCACCGACCTCTACCGCAAATACGAGCAGAAAACGCATGAACTCGCTGATATACTGATGCGCCGCGACAATCGTCACCGTGTCTTTGACGGTGCCGGAATGATGAACCAGATCCGCGCTGAGGACGAACGTCCCGACTCCGCGCCCGCCTCTCAGCCAAGCGGCGGGGAGTGGGTCTGCCCATCCTGCGGCTCAAAGACTACCGGCGCTAAATTCTGCGACAACTGCAGAGCTCTGAAGTCTGCGCCTGTTGAGGCTGCCGCGGCTCAGACTTCTGTCAATGAGACGTGGGTATGCCCCTCCTGCGGGTCTGAGGGTCAGTCGAAAAATTCCGTGAGAACTGCGGATGCGCGAGACCGGCTCCGAAGACAGTGCGCTGCGCCTCCTGCGGTTACACCCCGGAGAATCAGGCAAAACCGCCGAAGTTCTGTCCGGAGTGCGGCAAACCGCTGTACTGACGCTATGAAATGCCGAAGATCGTTGAGGGTGGTGATAATAATGTCTGTTGTCCTTACTGTATCCGCGCTGTTCGGCTGTGGAGGAAGCGGGAAATACACGGTCGATGATATCATCTCGTTCCATACCTCCTACTATGGCATGGCAAGCAATCCGGTGTATGCCTTCGTGCTGCGAAAGCAGGATGAAAACTGGCTCTTCTCCGCAAGCTGCTGGGTCGAGAGCCGGGAGGACTATTACACATCCTTCAGTTCCTTCCCGATACCAACCGAGGAAGCGGAGAAATTCCTTGAGATCATCCGCGAGGAAGACGAGATCAGGCGGCTGCGGAAATACCGCAATCCGATACGCTTCTTCCACATAGCCGACGAGCCGATGCGCAGCTCCAGAATGACTTTCACCGACGGAAACAGCATTGAAAAAGAGACCAAGCTTTGCGACAGGGCTATTGACTGCCTGCGCGACCTCGCTGACAGACACTATGAAGCCGCTGAAAAAGCCGAGCTGATAGCGATAAAGAATAAGCTTACCTCGGTATTTATCCGTCTGAAGGATACCGAACCGTGGCGTTCGCATTCCTTCACTCTGAAAAAAGACGGCGACCAATGGTACTTTTCATTTGAATGCTCGTTCGGAGAGGACAGCTTGCCTGTAAAGGCGGAAAATGTCCGGCTTTCAGACGAGGAGACAGACGATGTGATCAGAATCATTGCGAGATATGACCTGATTTCCAAGGCGAGCGGATATGCCGAGCCGCCGGAAGATATCGACAGTATTACCGACCGGAATGTGTATATCACGGAATTCAGCCTTGCCGACGGGAGCGGGATAAACTCATCCCTCCCCGCGCCGGATGAGCTCACCGGCTGCCTTTACGGGCTTGCCGGGGCGAAGCTCCTGACTGAGGTCAATATCAGCCGTAGCTGCATGGATCATTCCTCATCATACTCATTCAGTCTCGAAAAGGCGGAAGACAACTGGTTTCTGTCCTTTGACTGCGCGACAGATAGAAAAGGATATCACACAAACGCGGAAAAGCTTCCTGTCAACGCCGAAGAGGCAGAGGAAATACTACGAATAGTCAGAGACCAACGTCTCATAAGCGAGGTTCTGTCGTATGAAGAGCCGCCGGAAAGCGACATATACGCCCTTGATGAGACCACATACAACACATCATTTGTTCTTTCGGACGGCAGCTCAGTACACGCCCCTATAAATGCGGGCAGTGAACTGTCAGACGCGTTCTATTCCCTTGCGGGCAGAATAAACAAAAAATAAACCGACTCTGTCAGTAAATAAAAAGGAGAATTAAATAAAATTATAAAAGAAGGATCAAGGGTTATCAAAACCCAAGATCCTTCTTTTGTGTTAGAATTATACTTGCAATGAACAAATCTAACACACTTAATTCTACCTCAAAACAGGCAGTTTTGCCAATGCTTATTCAGGATTATCTGGACATCTGTGATCCGGTACTGACATTTGACCGATTCATGGGAGGAATCGATCTGGAGAAATATCTGAAAAACATCCAGAAGCACTATACTGGAAGACTCAGATATAACCCGGTCAGCATGCTGAAAACAGTACTGTTCGGATTTATGACGAATGGCTACATTTCCTTACGGGAACTGGAGGACCAGTGCAGGGTTAATCTCCGGTTCATGTATCTTATCTTCGTATGCCTCAAGGTTATTTTGTTCAGGAAGATTTTTTCGAATAGGAGTGCCGTCACTGGCGGAGTGTCCGCGTTTTGGCGGCAAATGGTTCTCGTTATGATACAGCCGCATATAATCCCGTGTTGTCTGCCAGCTGATATCGTACTGTTCAGTTGCATCATATTTGGAGATCTCGCCGTCATATATCCGGCGGCCGATGTCCAAACACGTTGTTCTTTGGTGTATTTCATGGTAAGCCTCCTGTCCATGCAAGGATAACTTGTGTTTATGGATCTGAAGTCTGATGTTTTAACTATACAGAATCAACGTCTAAAAGTTAACCCATCTGCATCCAAAATAAGTTTACTACTTCATGGGAGACAGATTTCTGATGATCCCGCAAGTGCAAATATGATATGATACAAGTAGAAAACGGGGATGCCGTGGAAGTCTTTTGGGAAGATGCAGAGATCAAAACAACGTAGTTACATGGGTTCGGATTAATCGGGATATGATTTTAGGACGCGGTTGAATGGCTTTTGATGAAAGATTGCAATGATTTGAATGAGAGGTGACAGAATATGAATTTTAAACCAGAAAAGAAACTCGGCTTTGGCCTGATGCGGCTTCCGCATATGGATCCGCAGAATCCTGCGGATATCGATATCGAACAGGTGAAAAAGATGGTGGATATCTTTATGCAGAGGGGTTTCACCTATTTTGATACCGCATGGATGTACAACGATTTTGCCAGTGAATGTGCTGTAAAGACATGCCTTTCGGATCGTTATCCGAGAGAAAATTATACTCTTGCAACGAAATTGCACGCGGCTTTTTACAACACGATGGAAGAAAGAGATGAGATTTTCTTTAAGCAGCTGGAAAAATGTGGCGTTGAGTATTTTGACTATTATCTGATTCACGGCGTTGGTCACGGCATGCTAAAGCATATCGACACATTTGATGTGTGGAACTGGCTGGTTCAGAAGAAGGAAGTCGGCCTTGTCAGACACATTGGTTTCTCCTTCCATGATACGCCGGAGTTGCTGGAAGAGTTGCTGACGAAACATCCGGAAATGGAATTTGTTCAGCTTCAGATCAATTATCTGGACTGGGAGTCCGAATGGATTAACTCGAGGCGGTGCTATGAGGTGTGTGAAAAATTTGGCAAGCCGGTGATTGTGATGGAGCCTGTGAAAGGAGGAACGCTTGCAAAGATTCCGGCCGAAGCGGAGCAGCTGTTCAAAGATCACGATCCATCTCTGTCCGTTCCCAGCTATGCGATTCGTTTTGCCGCAAGTCTCCCGAATGTCATGGTCGTGCTCTCCGGTATGTCAAATATTGAACAGGTAGAGGACAATACCTCCTTTATGCAGGATTTTGAGCCTCTGACGGAAGAAGAGAAGGCACTCTGCTTCAAGGCTGGAGACATTATTAACAGTCAGATTACAGTTCCGTGTACTGGCTGCCATTATTGTACGGACGGATGCCCGAAGCATATAGCTATCCCGGAATATTTTTCTTTATACAATGAGGATATGCGCGAAAACCTTGCGGAAAAGGGATGGACTGTAAACTTTACCAATTATCAGGAGGTTGCGGCGAGACACGGAAAGGCGTCTGACTGTATCAAATGCGGACAGTGCGAAAGCATCTGCCCTCAGCATCTTCACATCATCGATTTTCTGGAAGATGTAAGCAGGCATTTTGAACACTGAGGAGTGGAGAGATATATGGCAGCATTTCCAAGTCCTGAAAATGAAGCAACATTGCAAATGATCCGCGATTAGTGTACAATATTATCGCTAAAATTTCTATGAGGGCTTCTCCGACGGAGGAGAAGCCTGTTCATTTACGCGAACAGTGAGCCGCAGCCGAATGCGAAGTATTCGTGTGCGGCGAGCGTCGCGATAGCGAGATAAAACTCGCGCAGCGTGTTTTATCTCGTTGTCAGAAGGTCTTTATTGATATAGCGGAGGAAGGCTGCAGAATCCCGACGATCTATCAGACGGGGATTACTCTTTTTTATCTGCCGGAATTCGCAATCTAAGGCCAAGGACGATCTGTCTCGTGGCGCTTGTTGTGGCACCCGATAAATTTAGCAAGGAGCCAAAAGCCCGTAAATATAAGGATTTTTAAGGAGATATAGAAGAAAATGAAACTAGGTATCGTCGGACTTCCGAATGTTGGTAAAAGCACTCTGTTTAATGCGCTGACCCAGGCAGGGGCAGAAATGGCGAATTATCCGTTCTGCACCATTGATCCAAATGTCGGCGTTGTGCCTGTTCCGGATGAGAGACTGAAGCTGCTTGGCGACTTCTTTCATTCCAAGAAGGTGACACCGGCAGTTGTCGAGTTCGTGGATATCGCCGGACTGGTAAAGGGCGCATCGAAGGGAGAAGGCCTGGGCAATCAGTTCCTCGCGAATATCCGTGAGTGCGACGCGATCGTTCATGTCGTCAGATGCTTTGAGGATCCGAATGTCATCCATGTAGATGGAAGTGTTGATCCGACCCGTGATATCGAGACCATTGATCTGGAGCTGATCTTCGCGGATCTCGAGGTACTGGAGAGAAGAATCGCGAAGACGACCAAGGCGGCCCGCATCGGCGACAAATCCGTCAAGACGGAGCTTGAGATGCTTCTGGCCCTGAAGGCGCACCTGGAGGATGGCAAGGATGCGATTTCGTTTGATCTGGAGCCTTACCGGGACGAGGAGAGTGTTCTGACCGCCTTTAATGAGCTGAATCTCCTGACCGCGAAGCCGGTGATCTATGCGGCAAATGTCGCGGAGGACGATCTTGCGGACGACGGCGCTTCCAATCCCCATGTTCAGGCGGTGCGGGAGTACGCGAAGGCGAAGAACAGCGAGGTCTTCGTGGTGAGTGCGGAGATCGAGGCGGAGATGTCCGAGATGAGCGAAGAGGATAAGGAGATGTTCCTTGAGGACCTCGGCGTGAAATCATCCGGAATGGACAAGCTGATTCAGGCCTCCTACCGCACGCTCGGTCTGATGAGCTTCCTGACCGGAGGTGAGGACGAGACCCGTGCGTGGACCATACGAATCGGCACAAAGGCACCGCAGGCGGCCGGAAAAATTCACACCGACTTTGAGCGCGGCTTCATCAAGGCGGAGGTCATTAATTACAAGGAGCTTCTGGACTGCGGTTCGTACGCGGCGGCACGTGAGAAGGGCCTGGTCCGCATGGAGGGCAAGGATTACGTCGTAAAGGACGGCGATGTGATTATTTTCCGTTTCAATGTATAAAGCAATCTCCCGAAGAGGGCCTTTTTAAGATCAGGCCAGACTTCGGGAGATTTTTTTACGCGAACAGTGAGCCGCAGCCGAATGCGAAGTATTCGTGTGCGGCGAGCGTCGCGATAGCGAGATAAAACTCGCGCAGCGTGTTTTATCTCGTTGTGTGAACAGGCGGGCAGTTGTCAGGAATCTGCTGCCTTCTTCAGCCGGGAAAAGTCTCAAAGAGTTACGTGGAAGGAGATATCCGGTTTCTTGTAGCTGATGAAGATCTTGCCGTGGTGGTTTTCTACGATCTGCTTTGCCATGGAAAGGCCGATGCCGTAGCCGGATTTTTTGCTGTTGTGTGAGGTGTCCTCGCGGTAAAAACGGTCGAAAAAGCGGGTGTAATCTGTACCTTCGCCATCTGCGTAGGTATTGGTTACGGTGAGATGGATGCCCTTGCCGTGATTTCTCGGATGCAGGGTGAGGAAGACGGTGCCGCCTTCGTCACAATATTTCGCGGCGTTGTCCAGTAGGATATTGAACAGCTCTGAGAGTGCACTCTGATCTCCGGTAAAGTGAAGCTCGTCGTCGATCACGGTTTCGAGACGCTTGCCCTGCTGTTCGATGACCGGCCGGAAGTTTTCTGCGGATTGTCTTGAGACTGCTGACAGATTCATGTCTTCCGGATGCTTGAAACTGGTTTCCTGCATCCTGGTAAGGGTGATCAGGTTGTTCACAAGACCGGTCAGGCGGGAAACCTGGTTGCGGATGCTGGTGGTCCACTCATTTTTTCCGTTGATCATCTCCAGGACCTCGGCATTGGCGGAGATCACAGTGAGCGGCGTCTTCAGCTCGTGTCCGGCATTGGTGATGAACTGTTTCTGGCTTTCGATGTTGCGGGCGATGGGCTGTACGACTTTCCGCGAGATGAAGGTGATGATAATCAGAAAAACAATCGTGCAGAATATGGCGAAGATGATCGAGTACCGGGAGAACATCTGAAAAGAACGATAATCGTTTGTGGAATCCATGAAAACGAGAATATAGGTTCCGTCTTCAGCGGGCTGTCCGTAATAGGAATAGATCATCTGGTTGTAATGGATCATTCCGCTGTTCTGACCGGATGCATAGCAGGATTCGGCAAAGCTGCGGGTTTCTTCCTCTGTGAGAGAGGAAATATGGTCGTTTTTCATGGTGAGAATGTGACCCTCTGCATCAAAAATTGCGGAAAAATACCGGATCTGATAGCTGCTCTCGGGGGTCAGCTCCAGATATTCTGTCTTTGTGCTGTCCGGACCGATTTTCAGAGCACGGAAATATTCGCGAAGCCTGTACAGAATGGAGTTGATGTTGATGGTGATACCGGTTTCGCCTGATGTCGAAGACGAAGAGCCGGATACCGTACCGCTTTCCGATGAGACATCCGGGGAGGCGTCGTAATCGTGGTAATCCGGGTCGTTCTTTTTCAGATAATCTTTGTATTCATTGAGCGTGATGGATGGAAGCTCGCCGCCGTTGTCCGCGATATATTGCAGCTCATCGTGTATATCGGACGATCTGTTCAGATAATTGAACAGGTTGACGGGGATGAGCAGAAGAACCATCAGGATGATGATGGCAAGGGTAGAATAAAGGATGAACTGGTGCTGTAATTTCTTGATCATTCCGGACTCCCTTTCAAAGTAAACTGCCATACGATAAATTGCGCCACATACGGTATAAGCTGCGGAATTGCTCCGCGCTTTGCACTCCCGCAATCCCACAGATAACCGGCTTTGTCGGTCTGCTGCGGCGTTCACCCCACCGCTTCACACTTTGTGTCAGCGGGTGTGGCTCGCTGCCGGGACACATTCCATTATGTGCCTCTTGCGCGTTTATTTAAGTGCCTGGGGCGGTCGGCCCGCTTCGCTGATTATCTGAATTGACGCAGCACGTAGGTTCCGCCGTGTTCACCGGCGATTTCAATATCAGCCCGGATTGCCTGAAGCTTGTTGCGCAGATAGCAGACATATACCCATACGATCTCCGGATCCTTATCAGTATTATCGCTCCAGATATGGTCGAGGAGTTCCTGCGTCGTCAGCTCTTTTCCTGCGTTCAGCATGAAAAATTCCATCATCTTTGTCTCTTTGCCGGCCAGGCGTATGGAGTTGTGACTGGAGAGCTCCTGCTCATCGGTATTCAGCGTGACATCTCCGAGGCGAAGCTGCTTTGGGGTGTAGGACTCGGAGCGGCGGGTGAGTGAGCGGATCCGGGCGAGAAGCTCGCCCATTGCAAAGGGTTTGGTCAGATAGTCGTCGGCACCGGCGTCCAGACCGGTGATACGGTCGTCAATTTCTGCCTTCGCCGTGAGCATGATAACGGGCGTCACGTTGCCACGGCTCCGCAGAACCCTCAGGGCTTCGATCCCGTCCATCTTCGGCATCATGATGTCAAAGATCATGCAGTCATAAGGGGCAGCCGCTGCTTTTTGTACGGCTGCTTCACCGTCATAAACTGCGTCAATTTCGTAACCTGCGTGTGAGAGAACCGCGACCAGTGCGCGGGAGAGATCCGGTTCATCTTCTGCCAGTAATAATTTCATTCTATCTATATGGCTCCTTTCTGCTGTTATCTTGCTGCGTCGCCCATCGGGTCCGGGATGCTCATGATCGGGCATGAGGTGCCTGACAGGCCTGAAATTTCCATCGGGTCTGATGCATGTCAGGCAGACGGGCTCTTTGTCTTACTGCTCTTTAGCGGAGCCTCCGTTGATCAGAGCGCGGATCGTCTGCATAGAGACGTCGCAGGACGCCAGTTCATCCGCGCACCGCTTCAGTTCAGAGGTGATCATCGAAGCATTGGATATGTTCTGCTTGTACTTGAGCTGGTGTTCCAGACTTGCCCACATGTCCATCGCAATGGTCCGGAGCTGAATCTCGACATAGTATTCTCCCGGGAAATTTCCGCGGACATCCTCATACGGAACGGCAGCCTTCAGAATCATATGGTAACTCCGGTAACCGTTTGGCTTGGCGTTTCGGATGTAATCCTTTTCTGTTATAACAGTCAGATCAGAGGATGCTTTCAGGTGACGTATGATGGCGTAGATGTCGTCGATGAATCGGGTCACGATGCGGATACCGATTGCATCAGTGATGACATTGAGCGCGGAATCGGGTGTCTCGGGCAAACCTTTCCGTCTGCATTTCTCACGCATGCTTTCCTCGCTCTTGATCCTGGCACTGAGATGTTCATAGATACCTTCGCCCTTCTCGGAACGAAAACTGTCGTTATAGGCGCGGATGCGGTCGGTCATGCTGTCCATCACAAACTTCAGCGCGGACTTATATTTTCCGTAAACGGAGTCTTCCGTATCCGCGGTCTGCGGCTCCGGCCCGGCGTCCTTCGTATCCGTGGTCTGCGGCTCCGGCCCGGCGCCCTTCGTATCCGCACTCTGCGGCTTCGGCCCGGCGTCCTTCGTATCCGCACTCTGCGGCTCCGGCTCGGCGTCTGTCGCGTCAGTGCATCTTGTCTGAACCCAGTAGGCACCCATGCTCTGACCGGGCTTTCCGGTGACTTCGTCATTGAGATAGGCGGAAAGATCCGTATCTTCCGGTTTCCAGGAAAGAGCAGCTTCCACGGTCGGGAATTCGATTTCAGCGTACCAGAATTCCGTTTTCTGCCCCTCGTCGACATGGTTTACTTCGAGATGGCTGCCGTCCGGAAGCAGATATGTCCTCCGGATTTTCGGGATCAGAGGGAGCTGGATGAGATCCTCCAGCTGTATGAATTTGTCTTCTGAGATGGAAAGCTCGATCTCTTTTCTGGCAAGTGTCCCTGAGGATTTGAAGCAGAGAATATAATCCGTATCTCCTCCACTTCTGGATTCCTCCCGGATCCGGACGGTCGGCGTGACCGAGAGATATCCCTGACGCATCCGATATTCAAAAAGAAGAGGGAAGGGCTTCTCCGGCCAACCCTTTACCATCCATTTTCTTTCAATTTCCATATAATGTGCCTCATTTCTGCAGGTTCTGTATTCTGGATTATAGCAGCTGTTTCCTCTGCGATTTTATTTTAACATGGAAATGAAAGGATTGTGTGAAATAATAATCACGGTCTCCGAAATCTTGAAAACATGCGGGGCATGTGCTATGGTAAGGTTGTTTTTTACGTTGATCCAGGGAAAAAGGCACCTTACCCGCACGGGGAAGTGTACTTTCATGACTATATAATAAGGAAGAAGAACTATGGCAAATCTGTTAAAAACCATGCTTGCCGTCGGGGCATGCAAGGCATCGAGGACGGCACTCCGGATGATGCACCGGGGAGGCACGACGACGCCGGGCCGGCTGGCGATGAAGATCGATGGTGATATTCTGGAGACGGTTTCCCGGGACATGGAAATCATTGTGGTGACCGGAACAAACGGGAAGACGACGACTTCGAATATGATCGATCACGCGCTTTCGGGCAGCGGCAGAGAGGTGCTTGCGAATAAGTCCGGGGCAAATCTGCTTCCTGGCGTTACGGCGGAGTTTACCTCGAACGCGACGGCGACAGGCAGACCGAAAAAGCACTATGCAGTGATTGAATGCGATGAGGGCGCCCTCAAACAGGTCGTCCCGAGGATACATCCGAAGGTGATTGTCGTGACGAATCTTTTCCGTGATCAGCTGGACCGGTACGGTGAGGTCATGCATACGCTTGAGGAGATACGTAAGGGAATCCGCCTGGTTCCGGACGCGATTCTCTGTCTGAACGCCGATGATTCCCTGACGGCATCTCTGGCGCTCGGCGTTCCGAACCCGGTGACGTATTTCGGTATCGACTGTCCCGTCGGAGAACAGAAAAATGTGGAGATTTCTGACGCAAGATATTGTATCCGGTGCGGCACAGAGTATGAGTATGATTACCATACCTATGCGCATCTGGGAGGGTTCCGCTGTCCGAAATGCGGATACCGCAGGATCCGTCCGGCGGTTGCCGTGACCGGGATCGAGAAGGCATCTTCCTCAGGGAGTGTTGTGCGGATGCGGTTCGGAGCAGACGGGAGTACGGACGCCGCCGCAGAAGATGGCAGGATCAGAGGAACAGCCGACGGGACAGAAGGCGGAAGGGACAAAAGCAACGCTGCCGGGGCAGAGGAAGGCAAGGGCAGAGACACCGCCACAGAGACAGAGCAGGAGGTCACGATCGGGCTCCCGGCTGTCTATAATATCTATAACGGTGCAGCCGCGATCGCCGCATATCAGGCAGCGGGCTTTGACCGTAAGGAGATCGTCACTTCGCTGGCGGACGTGCACAGCAGTTTCGGCAGAATGGAAACCTTCCGGCTCGGAGAAGTTCCGGTTCAGATGATTCTGGTGAAGAATCCGGCCGGGTGCAATCAGGCCTTATCTTATCTCTCCGGACTCGGTGAGGATTACCAGGCGGTCTTCTGCCTGAATGACCGGACTGCGGACGGACATGATATCTCCTGGATCTGGGATGCGGATTTTGAAAAGGTCTGTCGGGATCCGCATATGAGGCATGCTTTTGTTCTGGGAGACAGAGCGGACGACATGCGCCTGAGGCTGAAGTACGCGGACGCTGAGGAAGAGGACATAGAGAAGGTGGCAGATAATGCGGCACTGATTGAAAAGCTGAAGAAAAGCACGGTTCCGGTATTTATTCTTCCGAATTATACATCCATGCTTTCTCTTCGGGCGGCGCTCGGAGCGATTACCGGGAAACAGGAATTCTGGAAAGGCTGACAAGGAGAGGAAGGTTGAGCTATGAGTGAATTGAAAATCTGCCATCTCTATCCGGAAGTGCTGAATCTGTACGGAGACCGCGGAAATATCCGGTGCATGCAGAAACGGCTGGAGTGGAGAGGCATTGACGCGAGCATTACGCGGGTCGGCCTTGGAGATCATGAGGATCTCTCCCAATATGATCTGTTCTTTATCGGCGGCGGCCAGGATTTTGAACAGGAGGTTCTTTTGAAGGACCTGAAGGCAGGAAAGGCGGACGCGATCCGTTCAGCCATTGAGGACGGAAAAACATTTCTGTGCATCTGCGGCGGTTACCAGATGCTCGGACATTACTATGAAACCTATGACGGAGTCAGATGTGAGTTTCTGGGCGCGGTTGATTTTTATACCAGGGGCGGAAGCACCCGGATGATTGATAATTATGCCTTCCGGCTGGATGCCTCCTGTGGCGGAAGCACGGTTGTCGGTTTTGAAAATCACAGCGGCAGAACATATCTGGGCAAGGGCGTGAAACCGCTCGGTACGGTTTTGAAGGGCTATGGAAACAACGGAGAAGATGGAACAGAGGGCGTGCACTACAGGAATGTTTTTGGTTCCTACAGCCATGGGCCGGTGCTGCCGAAGAACCCGGAGTTTTGCGATTTCCTGCTGAAAACGGCACTGGAACGGAAATATGGAAGCTTTGATCTGGAGCCGCTGGAGGATGCTTTTGAAAAACAGGCCCACGACAGCGTTCTTGCTGGCGTAAAGGCCGGCACCGCCGGAGCAGATGACTGAGCACATTTGGATTGAAAGAGCCCTGGAACCTGAGATGCCGGTGATCGGTGAGCTGGTATCGTGAGCTGGTATAAATTGGAGACATCTGTGTATGCAGGAGAAAAAACTGAAAATTGAAAAGCTCGCGATGCGGATCTCTTTTATCGGGACAGTGGCATTTGCTGCCGCCGAGTTCCTGATTTTTCTGATCGCGGGTTCGAGAGCGGTTCTGATGGACTTTGTCTTCGATTTCGTCGACGTGATTCTCATTGGACCGTTGATGGTTCTGATTCCGTTTCTTTATAAGCCGGCATCGGAACGGCATCCGTACGGGTACGGACAGGTGGAGTCGCTGTTTATTATCATGAAGTACCTCGCTCTGGTAATTGTGGATATCGATCTTCTGTACGACAATATCCGCACAATAATCGGCGGAGGGCAGATGATCGATGCCGGTGCCGTCTTTCTGTATGAGATGATTTCGAGCATCGGCACGCTGGCGATGTGCCTGGTTCTGAAGCACCTCAGCCGCAAGTATGAGTCCATGATCATCGAAGCGGAGATCTACTCCTGGAAAATTTATGTATATACCAGCGCGGGACTTGCACTGGCCTTTCTTCTGACTATTTTCCTGAAGAAAACGCTGTATGCATTTGTCACGCCCTACATGGATCCGGTGATTGCGTCGGTGATGGCGATTGTCCTGATCATCCGTCCGATTCGGGAAATCGCGGCAAATACCCGGAATCTTCTGCTGTTCTCGGCACCGCCGGAGACCGTTGAGGAGGTACGTGCGGTAGCTGAGGAGGAGCTGCGGAAATATTCATGTGATATTAACTTCCTCGAGGTTATCCAGACCGGAAGAAAGACCTGGGTGGAGATTTACATTGACAGTGAATCGGATGTTGTGGTTCTGCGTCATCTGCATCTGATTCGTGACGCGATTCGGGAGAAACTAAAGGATAAATTTGATCAGTATTATGTGGAGCTGATACCGGATATTCCGAATTGACCGAAGAAGATGTTGTGGAGAAAGCCTTGCCTCTGACATTGATTCTATTGAGCGGTTGGAATCATAGCCATGGTTAAGCCTGGCGCCATCAACGATCCGGCGCAGCGTACGATTTACAGAAGGACACTGCTGCCTGAAAGTGGCAGCTTCGCTACATCATGTATCAGATCTGCGATAAGACACAAAATAGACCGGCCCTGTAACGGGGCCGGTTTTTTCACATAATTTTCGCGAAAATCGGTTGATTTTTAGAGGACGCAAGACTAAAATGGGAACATAGGTGGTGATTTGTGGTGAATTGTGGTAGAAAAGGGAGACCAGAACGCTTCTTGGGGAGGAAGTGGAGGATTCTCTGCCGCGGTCACGAATGAGGTTATTGTTTCTATGTTCATGGGTGAGTACAGCCATACAATTGATAGCAAAGGAAGACTGATCATCCCATCCAAGTTCAGGGAGGAGCTTGGGGAGAACTTTGTCCTGACAAGAGGATTGGATGGATGTCTGTCGATCTATCCGGCTGCATCGTGGAAAGCCTTCGAGAAGAAACTGGCCGAATTGCCACTTACAAGTAAAGATGCAAGAACCTTCACCCGTTTCTTTGTCAGCGGAGCAACAGGCTGTGAACTGGACAAGCAGGGGAGAATTCTCGTGCCGGGTACGCTGCGGGAATATGCAGGTCTGGAAAAGGATGTGATTCTGGCCGGGAACCTGGATCGCATTGAAGTCTGGAGCAAGGACCGGTGGGCGGATAACAACGATTACGAAGACATGGATGCCATTGCGAAGGGACTGCAGGATATTGGAGTGTCAATCTGAAGTCTGATGCAGGAGCTGGGATATGGAATTCAGTCATAAATCGGTATTGTTAAATGAGACCATCGAGAATCTGAAGATTAAGCCTGACGGAATCTACGTGGACGGCACATTAGGGGGTGGCGGACACGCATTTGAAGTTTGCAAGCGTCTTACAGGTGGGGGAAGACTCATCGGGATTGATCAGGATGCTGACGCGATTGAGGCGGCCGGGAATCGTCTTATGGAATATAAGGATCGGGTAACGATTCTTCGGGGCAACTATCACGAGATGAAAAGCATGCTGACAGATCAGGGCATTGCCGGCGCAGACGGTATATTGCTGGATCTTGGTGTATCTTCGCACCAGCTGGATGATTCAAGCCGTGGATTTACCTACCGGGCAGACGCCCCACTGGACATGAGAATGGACCAGAGGCGTGAGCTTTCTGCTTATACGGTCGTAAACACCTACAGCAAAGAGCAGTTGTATCAAGTGATTCGTGATTATGGTGAGGAGAAATTTGCCGAGAATATCGCCAAACATATCTGTCTGGAGCGGGAGAAAAAACCAATCCGGACAACCGGAGAACTTGCCGGTATCATCAAGGCCTCTATTCCGGCCAGAATGAGAGCGACAGGCGGACATCCGGCGAAGCGGACGTTTCAGGCGATCCGTATAGAGGTTAACGGTGAACTTGATGTTCTGAAGGATTCGCTGGACAGCATGATCGGTCTGCTGAATGAGGGCGGAAGAATCTGTGTGATTACGTTTCATTCTCTGGAGGACCGCATCGTCAAGAACATTTTTAAAAGAAATGAAAACCCGTGTATCTGTCCTCCGCAGTTTCCGGTCTGTGTATGCGGAAGAAAGTCAAAAGGTTTTGTAGTTACACGAAAGCCTATCGTTCCATCGGTAGAAGAAATGGAAGAAAATCCCCGCTCGAAGAGTGCCAAGCTCAGGGTATTCGAGAAGCGAAGCGCAGGATGATTCTCCTGAATACAGGATAACAGGAATGGCCAGAAGAAATACGAAATCATATACAAATGCAAAACGAAGGGTAAATTCGATAAAATCGGGTTCGGCAAAGTACTACAGACTGCAGGAATCATATGAAGACGGTAATGCCGTCCGAAGTTTCGAGGAAGAGACAGAGGAGGACATTATTGAGGAGGTAAAGCCGAAGGTGAGTGAGCGGACAAAGAGCAACCGCGCCAGGGCGAAGAATATGAGCGCCGGATATGTTCTTTTTCTTTCCGCAGTATGTATCGTCACGGTTTTTCTCTGCATTCATTATCTGCAGCTCCGCTCTGATCTGACCAATCAGACAGAGGAAATCGCCTCGATGCAGAATGCGCTCAGTCAGCTTAAAGCGGATAATGACGCATATTACAAGGAAACCATGGCATCACTGTCGATGGATGATGTGAAAGATACGGCATTGAATAAGCTGAATATGCATTACGCAACGGAATCCCAGATTCGTTATTACAGCGCAGAGGATGAGAGCTATGTGCGTCAGTACCAGAACTTATCGGAAGACGATGGCTGATTCGGATGAGTCGGGAGAGAAAAACGACTGCGAATCACCGATGGATCCGGGATGCTGAATGGAAAACGAGACAGGCAGACATTATTATGTTATAATTTCAGAACCATGTGAATTGATCTGAGAAGACGCGCCGCTGTCGTCAGACAGTGCGTATCCGCGGCTTCCCAGATTAGTTCATATGGTTCTGATGTTTTTTGCACAGAAAAGTATATTCTGGGACTGCTTTTCTCGGGAAAAGACAGAACTGTGCGCCTGAAAAAGGAGATTTGATTTGAGCAGAAGAACGAATCGAAGAGAACGTCTGGAAAAGAGAAGAGAGCGACGCATGCGTCAGCGCCGGATCGGATACAGGACGAGCAGAAAGCTTGTGGGTCTGTTCCTTCTGGTTGTCCTATGCCTGGCGGGGCTTGCCCTTCGGATTACCTATATCAACGCCTCTCAGGGTGAGCGGTATGAAAGAATCGTGCAGACACAGGCACAGCAGCAGTACTCGAGCTCGACGATTCCTTATCGGAGAGGAGATATTACAGACCGGAACGGGACAATTCTGGCCTCAAGTGAGAAGGAGTACAATGTCATTCTGGACTGTAAGGTCGTGAATACTGAGGTGAACGGTCTGGACGGGACTTCCAGCCAGACATATCTGGAGCCTACGGTAAAGGCACTTGTCAATGTTCTGGGAATTGATGAGGCTTCGATTCGTAAGCTGCTTACGGATGATGAGACAAAGAACAGCCAGTATCAGATTCTGAAGAAAGGATTGTCCATCACGGACAAGCAAAAATTCGAAGAATACACAGATGTGACCAGTGAGGAAAATGCGAAACTCACCGATGAGGAGAAGGAAGAAAGGGAAGACATCAAGGGAGTCTGGTTTGAAGAAAATTATGTCCGGACGTATCCGCTGAATTCGCTTGCCTGCGACACGATCGGCTTTACCTATGACGGCACAACCGCGGACTGGGGAATTGAAGGATACTACTCAGACATTCTCAACGGAGTCGACGGAAGACAGTATGGATATTACACCGATAACGCGGATGTAGAGCAGTCTACTATTGCCGCGAAGGACGGGGATAACGTCGTATCCACGATCGATGTTAATGTCCAGCAGATTATCCGTGACGCGCTGGAAGAGTATGAGAATGAGCAGGCAGATAATGAAGAGAAGAATAACGGCGCAAAAAATGTAGGTGTCGTTGTGATGGATCCGAACACTGGAGAAGTTCTGGGCCTGGATTCCGATAAATGGTATGACCTGAATAACCCGCGTGATCTGACTCCTTTCTATTCCGAGGAAGAGATCAAGAAGATGAGCAATGACGATATGATCGATGCTCTGAGCAATCTGTGGCAGAACTTTACCATATCAAATGCTTTTGAGCCGGGATCGGTTTACAAGTCGATCATTGTCGCAGAGGGATACACGACCGGAGTTCTGAATGATAATTCCACCTTTATCTGTGACGGGGGACAGCAGGTGGCCGATAAATATATTGCCTGCGAGGGCACTCACGGGCAGGTTACGGTTGACGAGGCAGAGAAGTATTCCTGCAACGATGCGCTGATGCAGATTGGCGCATTGATTGGCGAGAAGAACTTCCTCAAATACGACAACATCTTTAATTTCGGCATGAAGACCGGCATCGATCTTCCCGGGGAGAGCTCGGGCCTCCTGTTTGACGCGGATACCATGGGACCGGTCGAGCTGGCAACATCCTCCTTCGGGCAGGGATTCACTGCAACGATGATTCAGGAGGCCGCTGCGATCTCCGCAGCCATCAACGGCGGCTATTATTATAAACCGCACGTCGTTAAGCAGATCACGGATGAAAATGGTGCTGTGGTTCAGACCATTAACCCTGTTCTTGAAAGAAGGACGAACACCGAGGCGGTGAGTGAGAAGGTCCGGGAGGATATGGGTACGGTAATGGAGTATGGCGGAACCGGCTATGTGGCAAAAATCCCGGGCTACAGTATGGGAGGAAAAACAGGAACCGCAGAGACGCTTCCACGGGGCAACAACAAGTATATTCTTTCCTTTATCGGATTTGCGCCGCTTGATGATCCGAAGGTTGTGGTCTATGTTACGGTTGATGAGCCGAACGCAGAGAATCAGGAATCTTCATGCTACGCCGAAAGCATTGCCCGGAACATCTTCACGGAGCTTCTTCCATATATGAATATCTTCCCGGATGAAGACGGGTACACTGCTTCAGATGTCGAGACAGGCTTTGTAACTACTGCGCAAATGATCAACAAGGAGTTCTCGATTGGCGAGAATGGCCCGATTTATACGACAACGGGAGGTTCAGCTTCCGGAAATGCCACACCCTCTGGAAATGGAGAGACGGATGCGTCTACGACGGAGGCGGGAGAAACTGTGACTGGCAATGATACAACCGTAGGAACGGCACAGGACGGAACGGATCTGCCGACCGTGGACATCGGTTCGGAGGATACCGAGAGCGGGAACGATTACTTTACCGATGGCGTCAGCAATGAAGACCTTTCAAATTACCTGGCGGAGAATCAGTAATGGAATATATCCCGCAGGCGGTTGACAGGATGCGCAAATTATGTAATATATGTGTACGGCACAAGGACTGCGAAAAAATAGTCGGAGTATTAACTGACCGGGCTTTTTCGGGGCGCCGGTCAGTTATCATATGAAATCAGGAGTGGGAGACAGAATATGAGATGGATTGAATTTTTACCGGTATTTATAGCGTTTCTGGTGACTGCGGTCTGCACAGGACTGCTGATTCCTTTTTTGAATCGCAAAAAGGTAGATCAGACAGAACGGAAGGAGGGCGTTGCATCTCATCTGAAGAAGGCGGGAACACCGACGATGGGCGGTATTGCGATTATCGCGGGAATTCTTGTGGTGGCGCTTCTCTATTTCCGGTCAGAGCCGGCCATCGTCCCGATCATGATACTGACCTTTGGCTTCGGACTGGTAGGCTTTCTGGATGACTTTCTGAAGGTGGTACTTCACCGTTCCGACGGACTTATCGCATGGCAGAAGCTGATCCTTGAATTTGTTGTGACCGCGGTCTTTCTGTATGTGATGGTGCACGTGTACGGTGTTTCCCTTTCCATGCTCGTTCCGTTCAACACAGCGGCATCTGTCGATTTCGGGGCCTTCAGTATTCCATTCGCTTTTCTTGTGATTCTCGCGACGGTGAACGGTGTAAACTTCACCGACGGTCTGGACGGGCTTGCATCCTCCGTCACGATTGTGGTTGCACTGTTCTTCTCGGTATCGTCGATGATGCTTTCCGGCGGAATCACGCCCGTTACCTTTGCTGTGGTCGGCTCTCTGATGGGATTCCTTCTGTTCAACGCTTATCCGGCGAAGATCTTCATGGGAGATACCGGATCTCTGGCGCTGGGCGGCTTTGTTGCCGGGAGCGCGTATATGATGAAGATGCCACTGTACATTCCGATTGTCGGATTTATCTATGCTTTTGAGCTGGTGTCTGTAGCGCTTCAGGTAACGTATTTCAAGTTGACCCACGGAAAGCGGATCTTCAAGATGACGCCCATTCACCATCATTTTGAGCTTTGTGGATGGTCTGAGACCAGGATTGTGACAACCTTCACGATTATTACGGCTCTGCTCTGCCTCCTCGCCACAAAGTAATACGGCAAGTCAGGGGCAGGCACAGAATTTATCAGAGGTAAATATCCAGGCTCCGGAAACGGGACCGTCATTTCAGAATAGGAAGGGACATGGACATGGAGTTAAAGGGAAAGAAAGTACTAGTATTCGGATCCGGAAAAAGTGGTATCGGTGCAGCGCATCTGCTTCTGGCAAGGGGAGCGGTGCCGGTGATCTACGATGGCAATGAGAAAGCTGACCGGAAGGAGATTCTGGATAATGTTGGCCGGGATGTGGAGATCATTCTTGGCAGTCTTCCGGATGAGAAGGCGAAACAGATTGATCTTGTGGTCATGAGCCCGGGAGTTCCCTGCGACATACCGGTTGTACAGGATTTTTACGCGAGAGGAATTCCGGTCTGGGGAGAGATCGAGCTTGCTTACAGGATCGGCAGGGGAAAGGTGCTCGCTGTCACAGGAACGAATGGAAAGACGACAACGGTAACGCTTCTGGGCGAGATTATGAAGGATTATTTCCCTGAGGTCTATGTAGTCGGAAATATCGGGACACCCTATACGGACGTGGTCCTCGGGCAGAGCGAGAATGCGTGGACGGTGGCGGAAGTCAGCAGTTTCCAGCTGGAGACCATCGACAGTTTTCATCCGGTTGCATCGGCGATTACAAATATTACGGAGGATCACCTGAACCGGCATCATACGATGACGGAATATATTCGATGCAAGGAGCGGATTGCGGAAAATCAGACCGGGGAAGATATCTGCGTTCTAAATTATGAGGACGATATACTTCGTGAATTCGGCAGCAAGGTAAGAGCAAAGGTGATCTATTTTTCCAGTCGCAGAGTTCTGAAACATGGAATATATCTGGACGGCGGTACGATTTACATCGCGGATGGCAAGGAAAAGCTTCCGGTAGTCCGGACAGATGATCTTCAGCTTCTCGGTCTTCATAACTTTGAAAACATCATGGTTGCTGTTGCCATGGCGTATCACGCAGGTGTACCTGTGGAGAGTATCCGTAAGACGGTATGTGCTTTCAAGGGAGTTGAACATCGCATAGAGTATGTGGCCGAGGTAAACGGCGTAAGATACTATAACGATTCTAAGGGCACGAATCCGGATGCTGCCATTAAGGGAATTCAGGCGATGAACCGGCCGACCTGTCTGATCGGGGGCGGTTTCGACAAGGAGCTGGCTTTTGATGAATGGATCAAGGCGTTTGACGGTAAAGTAAAGTTTCTCGCACTGATCGGACAGACAAGAGAAAAGATCGCAGAGACGGCAGTGCGGCTCGGCTTCCCGAAGAAGAATATTGCTTTCTTCGATAACCTGGAGGAGGCGACGAAGGCTTGCGCGAAACATGCGGTTCCCGGAGATGCCGTTCTGCTCTCTCCGGCGTGTGCGAGCTGGGGCCAGTTTGACAATTACGAGCAGCGTGGAGATATGTTCAAACAGTACGTCAGAAGCATGTGCGAATGCCACGAATAAAGGAGTTCGTTTTGGATCAGGAAAAAAGAGGACATCAGGAAAAGAAAAAACGGGAGAGGATCCGGAGGAAAAAACTGCGGATTATCCTTGCGGCTGTCGGAGGCCTTCTGGTGTGCTTCGTGATTTTCATCGGCGTATTTTATGTTCCGGATCAAAATGCGGAAGTGACAGGGAGTTCGCGGTATACGGAAAAAGAGATCAGGGAGATGGTGTTCGGAGGCTTCGCGGATCGGAATTCTCTGTATCTGTGCTATGTGAGAAAGACGATTAAGCCCGAAAACGCACCGTTCATCTCATCTATACATGTGGAATACATGGGCCACAGCAGTGTCAGGCTCGCGGTAAATGAAAATTCTCCTGTTGGATATATTCAACAGGACGGAATCAACTATTATTTCGACGCAAACGGAATCGTGCTGGAGGCGGTTAAGGACGATAATCCAACGTCTGACGAGGAGGAGACAGAGTCCGTGGTGTCTTCGTCATCGGTTTCGGCTTCGTCTGTTTCTTCCTCTTCGGTTTCTTCATCCGGCACGCAGAAGACCGATTACAAGTCGCTCGGCCTTACGGCGACGCTGGTGGATCTCAACGGCGACGGCGTTCCCGAGACAGATGCGGATGGAAACTGGCTTGTGGACACTGATAGCGACGGGATGGTTGATCAGACAACTTCTGGTGTCGGACTGATTGATATTGACGGCGACGGCGTTCCGGATATCACACAGACAGACTACGACAATGCTAAGACGGCAAAAGAAGAGGAGAAAAAGCAGAAAGCCCAGACATCTGGGGCGGCAGCTGCAGCAGATTCCTCTGCGAACCGGACGGAGAATGGATCAAATGTACTTCAGGCTGTTTCATCCGGGTCTTCCGAACCTTCTGGCGATTCTTCCGCTGACACAGAGTATCATCCGGCATTGACGGATGTAACAAGGATTATCGGACTAACCGATAAGAAACTGACCGTTGGAAAGGCCGTTCCGGTTTCAGACAATAGCGTCTTTTCTACAATTCAGGCCTTGAGCCGGCTGATCAGCAAATTTGACATCAGACCGGACAAGATCGCGTTTGACAATGACCAGAATATTACCCTGTATTACAACGATGGAAAGGTGAAGATCCTTCTGGGAAAGGATACCCTTCTGGAGGACAAAATGTCGAAGGCTGCAGCGATTTTGCCTCAGCTTTCGGGAATGGAGGGAACGCTTCATCTTGAGACCTATACGGAGGATACGGTAAATATCATCTTTGATACGACGGAGACGGGGAAGAATTCCTCCGACAGTTCCGGAAGTACGGGAACAGTGACTGCTTCCGGAAATACGGCAGATGCTGGCAATACGACCGCTGAGGGAACCGACACTGCGGACGAAAACGGCGGAACGGCAGATACGTACACTGCGGGCGGAGACGGAAGCACGAATGCCGCATATGGAGACGCAGACACAGGGAATGCGGGCGGAGACGGGAGCACGGATGCCACATATGGTGAAACAGACACCGATGGCACCGGCGGAGCTGGAGACACGGATGCCGCATATGGAGACACAGACACAGGGAATGCGGGCGGAGACGGGAGCACGGATACCGCATATGAAAATGAAAACACCTATGACGACGGGACAGACGGAACGGCGGATGGCTATGGCGGAGCTGCATACTGATGACTGTGGCTGCCTACGTTTTTTTGAAAAAGTGTTGAATATTTCCTGCGAAGACTATATTATAGGAAGTGTGTTGTTTTCTTTGATTATAAGGAATGAGGGAAGATAAATAATTGGCAGAAGACCTGCTTCAGGTTTCTGGTCAGATAAAGGAGGAAGCATTTTGTTAGAGATTATGACGAACGAGGCTGAATCTTCAGCAAAGATTGTGGTAATTGGTGTCGGAGGCGCCGGCAACAATGCCGTAAACAGAATGGTAGACGAGTCCATCGGAGGGGTGGAATTCGTTGGAATCAATACAGATAAGCAGGCACTGACACTTTGCAAGGCACCGACTGTTCTGCAGATCGGCGAGAAGGTTACAAAGGGACTCGGAGCAGGAGCAAAGCCTGAGGTAGGACAGAAGGCTGCAGAGGAGAGTGCGGACGAGATCAAGAAGCTCGTGGAAGGCGCCGACATGGTATTCGTCACCTGCGGTATGGGCGGCGGAACCGGAACCGGTGCTGCTCCGGTGGTTGCAAGTCTGGCAAAAGAAGCCGGATGCCTGACAGTCGGTGTGGTTACCAAGCCGTTCCGTTTTGAAGCAAAGCAGCGGATGACAAATGCTCTTTCCGGTATCGACAGACTGAAGCAGAATGTAGACACATTGATTGTGATCCCGAATGATAAGCTTCTCGAGATCGTGGATCGCCGCACGACTATGCCGGAGGCACTGAAGAAGGCGGATGAGGTGCTTCAGGAGGCAGTACAGGGCATTACGGATCTGATTAATGTACCCGCGCTGATCAACCTCGACTTCGCGGATGTACAGACGGTTATGAAGGACAAGGGGATGGCGCATATCGGAATCGGTGCTTCCAAGGGCGATGACAAAGCACTTGAGGCGGTTCAGGAGGCAGTTCAGTCCCCGCTTCTTGAGACAACGATTGAGGGTGCTTCCAATGTCATCATCAATATCTCAGGAGATATCAGCCTGATGGATGCCAATGACGCTGCCAGCTATGTACAGAATCTCGCCGGTGACGACGCAAATATTATCTTCGGCGCGATGTATGACGACTCCACGCCGGATACCTGCAAGATCACGGTGATTGCGACCGGACTGGATGATGCATCTGCCAGAGTAGCAAATGTAAAGGACGCAGAGGCAGAGAAAATCGAGAAGACAGAGCCGACGATCCTCGGTTCCTCACAGAACCGCAGAAGCGGAGCCGCAGCTAAGACTGCACCTTCCTATTCCATGCCGAGCTTCACGATTCCAAAGCAGACCGCTGCACCAACCACGTCGAGACCGACAGCCCCGAAGACACCGAAGAAGGATATCCAGATTCCGGATTTCCTCCAGAAGCACTGAGATAGGGAGCGAAGAGAGGTGCATTTTTCCTCCACAGGGAATAAGGATATTTTTCCGGTTCCTGCATGGAAGGAAGATTTGTGTCTGATTCAGGAGAAGAACGACAGATCTCAGAGATACCAAATGGGATCATAATTATCGAATTAGATAAATAATTAAGAGATTTTACAGCCCGGAACCTATCCGGGCTGTTTTAGACTGCAGATATTATCGTCGAAGTTCTTCCGCGAAAGCAGGAAGTCCGGCGATTCAGGGGCAAAGGAGAAGATATGTGGTTCACAAGACGAAGAAAAAGAAATACATTTTTAGGAAGAAAGAACAGGATGGCAGAAGGTCAGAATACTGTGGATGAAAAGGAATCGACGGCAGGACGTGATGAGGAAAGTCTGTCGTGCGGGAATTCTGCGGAAATGAACCTGGAGAAAAAAACACCCGAAGAGTATTCGGAGAATGTGAATCCGTCAGACCAAGTGAACGTGACAGCAGAAGAACCTGCGGACCATGAGCCTGCGGAGGCTGAGAGCGAACGGCAGAAAGAGGGCGAAAATATCCGGTCTGTAGATGATGAGAATGGGCTGCACGGAGAAAACAAGAATGAGCTGCCCGGGGAGAACGAGAATACGCTGTCCGGAGAGAAGAGCGTAGAGAAGACAGATGATCCTGAAGCGGAGAAAGACGCGGATGTGCGATCGGATCATAGGGGACAGGAAATGAGACGAAATAAAGTTCACGAGAAAAAACAGCGTTCGCTCTATGAGTGGCGCCGTGAAAAGCCTGCAAAATCGCCGAAGCCGTTGAAGGCAGTCAAGAAACCGGTGCATCTGAAGAACGGAGTGATTCTGGGAGAGGGACTGCCGAAAATCTGTGTTCCGTTAACCGGGACAGGAAAGGATGAACTGGAAGCACAGGCACGAGAAGCTGCTGCGGCGTCTCCAGATCTTGTGGAATGGCGTGCCGATTATTTCGAGGACCTTGGAGACGTGGAGAAGGTGGCGGAAGTGCTTATGTCCCTACAGGAAATTCTGGGTGAGACTCCGATTCTCTTCACCATCCGCACGAAGAGAGAGGGAGGCAATGGACAGCTGACGCCGGAAGAATACCGGTCACTGCTTCTGTATGCGGCCGGGCGTCCGGAAGTTTCTCTGGTTGATATTGAGGGACTGAATCCGGAGATCAATACAGAACTCCTGATTTCCGAGGTCCATCAGCTGGGGATGCCGGTAATCGCGTCCTGGCACAACTTTAGCAGAACACCCAAAAAACCGGAGCTGGGCCTTGTGTTTGACAGACTGTCACGAACCGGGGCGGATGTGCTGAAGGTGGCAGTCATGCCAAAGAAGGCAAAGGATGTGCTGCGGCTTATGAGTGTTACCGAGGAGAAGAACCGTCAGTTCCCGAGTCCGCTCGTGACGATGGCAATGGGAGACCTTGGGAGGCTCAGCCGCGTGAGCGGAAGAATTACCGGATCAGTGCTGACCTTCGGAATCGTCGGAGACGCATCCGCGCCGGGACAGCTTCCGGTCGAGGAGCTCCGGGAGATGCTCAGGGCTATCTGATAAACAGAGTATTCGTTTCAGGATGGTTTCAATACACCCGCAAGGCCGGAAACGCTGCGAATGACAGCATTTTATTTCCGGCGTTTTCGGAGCGTTTCGCTGGTGTTTTCGGAGCGTTTCGCTGGCAGTTGTATAATTTTGTGAACTGATGTACAATGACTCTGGCTGATATCTGAGGAGGGGCGGAAAACAGCTGAAATCTTACAGACAGAGGATGTAGTATGAGGGATTTTTTGATTAATTCAGAAGAACTGCTCGATACGAGGGCCCTTGCCTTTGTGAATGGACAGGGAGCAGACTACGGATTGTTTCCGTGCTTCTGGATTCATTATAACGAACGAATCAAGCTGGCTTTTTTCCCGGAACGTTACAGAACGCTCGGGGAGGCGACGCAGGATATGGATCTCAACGAGGTGACAAAGGCGGCTCAGGCGCTGCTTGAGAGAGTGAGTGCTCTGTCAGAGCATGAGGAAATTTCACTGGAGAATGTCATCTGGGATACGGACAGCATTTATCTGGATGACGGAGGACAGGTGTATCTGATCTGCCTTCCGGCAACCATCCCTGAGGAGTCCAGGCATAGCGGTATCTATATGAAGCGGCTCTATTCCCTGATAGAAGATCTGGTATCGGATCGCGATGGCGGTGAATTTGTCTGCAGGCAGATCGCCTATCAGAAGCAGCAGAATTTCGGCGACTGGAAGAGCCTTTCCACTGCTTTGGAGCAGCGGTCTCCGGCTGAGCTCGACAACGAAAGTCTCACATTGAAGAGCATTAACACACCGCATCCGCTTACCTTTATCATCCGACAGGAAAAGTTCCGGATCGGGACAGATCCGGGGGAGGCGGACGGACTGATCACAGATGTGGATACAGTCAGTCCGGTTCACGCGATTATCGGTTGGAATGGCATCAATTATTATGTCAGTGATATGAACAGCGAAAATGGCACATATATCAATGATCAGAAGATTGCCCCGAATACGGAGATTCCGATTGGTGAAGGTACTGTTATTCGTTTCGCGGATTATACATTTAACGTAGAGTGAGGGCCACAGTGATTATGGAAGGTAAAAAACCGCAGCTGATCATAATAGACACCGATTCAGGATTTCTCAAACGGTATGAGGAGGATATCATCAGACGGTATTCTGTGAATGCCGAGGTTCAGGTTATCACGGATCCGGGATTTGTGGATGCCTACTTTTCGACGGAGCAGAACCCGGATCTGATGCTGATCGATGAGGCTTCCTATGGAGACGGCAGTCAATTTGAGGGGCATTCGATCGGCAAGATCTATTTGCTTGTTCCGGAGGTCGAAATGACAAAAACATATCCGGACAATGTGACGGTTCTGGTTGAGTTCATGCCTAAGGAAGAGATTTTCGAGAAGATCGATATGGCCCTTTGGTCAGAAGATGAGGCGGAATCTGCCGCACAGGCGGAGGATGAGACGCCGGCTCCGAAGCAGACAAGGGTGGTTGCCGTTTATTCTCCGATCGGGGGATGCGGGAAAAGCCTCGTGTGTGTGGCCCTTGCAAGAAAACTTAAGATGCTGGACCAGAAGGTGCTTCTGGTCGGATGTGATGACACACAGAGCCTGTCCGTATATCTTCCAGGAGAGAATTACGCCTCTCCGGAGCTGGCGGAAAAGCTGATTCACCCTGACGAAGATACCTACTGGACGATTCTTCAGAACATCAAGACGGATGTCGTTTCGTATCTGCTTCCGTTTGAAAAATCCCTGGGGATGATGAATATCGGCCTGGAGGAATTCGATGTTCTGATTCACACGCTTGTGGAGAAGCAGGATTTTGATTTTATTATTCTGGATATGGGGACCCGTCTCACCCGGGAGATCACGGAGAGGCTGAATAAGATAAAGGCATTGATTCTGCTGACCGAGGCAAATGTTCTGGCAAACCGTAAAATGCAGAAACTGCTGAAAAACAGCGAGCTTCTGCCAAAATGCCAGTGCATGATCATCGCAAACGAGTATCAGTCGGATGACACCAGGGTGCTGAGGGATAAGGTTTTCGGGACTATCTCACCTTACCCGAACTGGGAAAAGGCACTGGAGGATCCGGTTTTCTACCGGCTTGCGCTGGCTCTGGAGGAGAGTGTGTAGATGCAGGTTAAGATCGATCTGATCACCGGCCTTCTTGGTTCCGGGAAGACGACGTTTATTATCCGGTATGTGCAGAAGTTTCTGCGAGAGGGAAAGCGTGTCTGCATTCTGGCGAATGACTATGGGGCAATCAGTGTGGACAGAGCGCTGTTGACGGAGGCTTTGGGAGAGGCATGCGATGTGGAGATGGTCACGGCCGGAGATTGGGATTGTTACCGCAGACGGTTTCGGACGAAGCTGATTTCCATGGGCATGCTTGGCTATGACAGAGTCATTGTGGAGCCGTCCGGAATTTTTGATACGGATGATTTTTTTAACATTCTCAATGACAGCCCGATCGACAGATGGTATTCGCTGGGGAATATTCTGTGCATGGTGGACGCGCATATACCGGAGCGCCCGGATGACACGTGGAAGTATCTGTTCACTTCGGAAGCGGCAAATGCCGGCCTTCTGGTTGTATCCAGAGCGCAGGAGATTCCCGGGTTTCCGTCTGTTAAGACATCGGAGGAAATCTGCAGCAGTATTCTCAGCCTGCTGGATGAGGGATCGGAGAAATACAGATTGAACAGAATTTTCCGGCGGGAGGATATCCTCGTTGCTGACTGGGAGCGGCTTAGCGATGAAGACTGGAGAAGGATTCTGGAAGCGGGGCATCGGAGAGGGGATATGGTTAAGCTTCCGACGGCAGAAGACGGCAGCTATCAGACCCTTTTCTATTATCACATTTCCAGACCTGTCCAGGATGTTCGCTCGCTTATTACCGGCCTGTTTACCAATGAGAAAAAATACGGAAGAGTCATCCGCGTCAAGGGATTTTTCCGCGCGCCGGGACTGAATAAACCGGAAGGATCCTCCGGATTGGAGAAGAATGACCGTTGTGAAGATGACCATTGCAGGGATGATTATTGTGATGACAGCAGTCGTGCGGATAGCGGTTGTTCGGATGGCAGTTGCGCGGATGGCAGTCGTGCGGATGGCGGTTGTTCGGATGGCAGTTGCGTGGATGACGGTTCTGAGGATAGCTGGTATGAGATTAACGCGACTGCTGAGCACACGGAGGTCAAGCCGACATCATTCCGGAAAGAGGTGATGATCATCGTGGGAGAGCGTCTGAAAGGCGCGGAGGTCGGACTGGCCTTCGGGGAGACCAGAAGTGTCACATACTATGATGTATGATACATGATATGTGGGATGCATCATGAGATACATGACGTGCGGGACACATGATGTGCGGGATATATAAAAATATATGAGAGATAAGGGAAAAGAGCCTGCCGGCGATCGGGCAACAGGGCTCTTTTTTGTGTGCGGTGAAAAGGAAAGGAACACGCAAAAGGGTTCACAGGTGTTCCGTGATACAAAAAGACTTCCGATCTCTTCAGAAATCGGAAGCCTTTTCTTTTGTAGCGTGTGATAGAGGATTCGAACCCCCGGCCTTTTGGTCCGTAGCCAAACGCTCTATCCAGCTGAGCTAATCACACACGGCTGTTTTTCAACCAGCGATGATTATCTTAACGCATACAAATTGTTTTGTCAATAGATAAATTAAAAAAATATAATTTTTTATTGACAACAGATATGGGGAAGTATAAACTTTACAGAGGTTAATAGCATCTAATATATATACGAGTCAACAAATATATATTCGAATATATTATACCTCGTACAGGGCATTTACCATTGATTCGACACCATTATAAGACCAATATGACACCATATGTTTTGCTGATCAGCAAACCGCACTGCCGGTTGTTGTTTTCGATGGAGGAGAAGGGATGATTACAGATGCGATGCAGGGCTACTTATACACAATCCTGAAGCTTGAGGAGGACCGGGAGGAGGTGCGTTCCATAGATATTGCGAACGTATTGAAATTCTCCAGAGCCAGTGTTCACAATATGCTCCAGCAGCTGGAGGGAGAAGGGCTGATTCATATCTCGCCCCGAAAGAAAATATCTCTGTCTGATTCAGGACGCTCCATTGCCTGCGCGTATTGTGACCGGATTACATTTTTGTGTAAGATGCTGACAGACGCGGGAATAGAACCGGAGGAGGCACAGCAGGAGGCGAGAGCAATGGCGCGTTGTCTGAGCGAAGCATCCTACAAGGCACTCAGTCAATGCGACCGCAAATGAGAAGTATTTGTCATCTCTTCGAAGTACAGTATGTGGTGTTGTCTTAAGTGTGTGGTTTATTGCATGACGGTTTACCGAATGCAATTCTGTTCACAGCTGATCCTGCTGCAGAGATCAGGGAAATCTGCATTACTTGCATATCTGTGTACAACTAATGTCTGGGTTGACAAACAGGAAATGAGCTTGTAACACTGCGGAGAATTTCAGACGCTCTGGTCAAAAGGATCAACCGTAACTACAGGAAGATTATGGTATTCAATACCTTGCTGATCATTCTGGGTGTGACAGGAGTTATGATGCCCGGGACAACAGCTGCCCTTCACAATATGTCGACAGTTGCGATCGCACTGTCGAGTATGACGGACCTTCTGGACAAATAAGTGCTCTGACACGGACAAGCTTCTGTGGGGCCTGAATCCTGTACATGTAATAGGAATAAGTCCCGGCGGCACGGGACGGGCTGAAAAATGACCGGTATTTCTTTGATTTTGGAGATGCCTGTGTTATACTGTATAAAACCGTTGTCCAGCAGGTGGCCTTTGGGCATGCGAAGCATGCACGGAAGCTGCGAAGCAGCGAAGTGACGCGGGGACTTGTACAGTTTGTAGCACGATTTATCGTATGGGCGTTTACTGAGCAGGTAAATGAAAAATTCCGAAACCGGAGAGATACCGGCACAGAATACATACAGAAAAGCCTGGAGGGTGTTGCTATGGGTAAGACATTTAAGAAGGTGGCAGGTGTCTGCATCGGCACAGTTGCTGCGTGGACGTTTGCGGTGAAACCGAGAATCTGGAACAAACCGGATATCAGCGAAATCCGCCGTTATGATTATGCGAGAAGAGGGTACCGGGGAGAGGATGGCAGGATTCCGGAGAACAGCATGGCGGCGATCCGCGCTGCCATTGATCACGGCTATGGTCTGAACCTCGACGTGAGACTGACTCGTGACGGGGTGCCTGTTGTTTTTGCAGACTCCAGACTGGAGCGGATGACGGGAATAGAAGGCTCTGTGGAGAACAGTGTCCTGGACGAACTGAAGGAACTGAAACTTGGAGATTCAGAGGAGGAGATTCCGACGCTGGAGGAGGCTCTCCACGAGATCGATGGTCAGGTTCCGGTACTGCTGAATATCCATACGGAGGAAGACAATTACAATGCCATATCGGATCAGGTGTGTGAGGTTGTAGATGCCTATGAGGGCGTATTTGCAATTGAATCGATCGATGTGAGAGTGCTGAGGTGGTACCGGAAGCAGCGCGGGGAGTACATCCGCGGACAGATTTCGGATTTTAATCACAGAAGCGGCTCCTCCTTTATGAATCTTCTGTTCGACATCCTTACAAGCTGTCTTCTGATGAATTTCCTGACGGCGCCGGACTACATCTCTACCAATATTGATTCACGCAATAATCCGAGCATCTGGCTGTGCCGACTCGTTTATCGCGTACCGAGAATGGACCGCACTGTCCGCTCGCTGGAGGATTATGAGCTGGTGAAGACAGATGGATCAACGGTTGTGTTTGAAGATATTCAGCCATAAGGCCGGTGGCGGAAACCGGACATGAAAAATCCATGGGGTTCTTTGAAGAAAGAATTCCATGGACTTTTTAGCGTGAATAAGTTATCTTTTGAATATGACATCTTTATCGTGGACAGGAAATCCTGTTCGGCGGTCAGCTCAGAGGAGAGTGATATTCCGGCAGACCGCCATCAGGCGGCCGGCTCAGAGGAGAATGGTATTCCGTCAGATCGCCATCAGGCGGCCGGCCTACAGGAGGCTGGCATTGCGCTCGAGGGTCTGCGTCATGATCTTCCGGGTGTATTCACCAACATGCTTCTTCTCTTCACGGGATAGAGCCGCGGGATCGATCGGCTTTCCAAATTCGATGATGACATGTGTGGCCTTCAGCCAGGGAAAATGCCGCTCGAAGATGTTGATGGAGTTGGAAATGGACACCGGAATGATCGGCGCGCCACTCTTTGTTGCTACACGGAAGCTTCCTTCGTGAAATTCCAGGAGAGGCGTGTCTGACTCCGCCTTGTTCCGGGTGCCTTCCGGGAAAATAAAGACGAATTTGCCGGATTTGACCTGTGCAATTGCATCGAGGATTACCTGCATTCCCTGTTTCAGATCATTCCGATTCAGGAAGAAGCAGTAGATATAGCGCATCCAGATGTTGAAAATCGGTACTTTCTCAATTGAATCCTTGGCGATGTATCCGCCCATGGTTTTCATAAACGGATAAGTCATGATGACATCATAGATACTGCGGTGGTTGCCGATGAAGACGGCGCCGCGGTCATCCGGAATATTTTCCTGTCCGATAGCGGTGATGCGGATGCCGGCGAGCACGCAGAGTACGCGAAACGCCCACCGGATCATGACCTGAGAAATCCGGCCTGCTTTTTCGGGATCTTTTCGGTGAATGAGGGTTATGATTCCGAGCACAGGAAGTGTCAGAATCAGGTAAAGAACAGCAAATAATATCGAGATAAGTGAACGCAGCATATAATTTCCCCCGTTTTTCTGCTGATTGAAATTGTGCATGAAATGCTCCCCGGTTATGAAAACGATGGAACAGAACATGAAATGCTTCCGGCTATGAAGCTGATGAAACAGATCATCGTACGCTATTGATTATAAAATTGCGCAGAGGCTACTGCAAGCAGTAATCAGACAATTAACACATTTTTATTTACGCGAACAGTGAGCCGCAGCCGAATGCGAAGCATTCGTGTGCGGCGAGCGTCGCGATAGCGAGATAAAACTCGCGCAGAGTGTTTTATCTCGTTGGGAATCTGTCACACAGGGATGGAGCAGCCATGGAATTAAAAGCAAGAGCAAAGATTAATCTGAGTCTGGATGTTGTCGGAAGGCGTCCGGACGGCTATCATCTGGTCCGGATGGTGATGCAGACGGTCGACGTCTGCGATACACTGGTTTTGCAGAAAAAGGATTCTGCAGGGATTTCGCTTGCGTGCGATGCACCAGGAGTGCCGGCGGACAGCAGGAATCTGGCCTGGAAGGCGGCAGAGCTTCTGATGCAGGAATTCGGGGTCAGAGATGGTGTCAGCATTCTTCTGAAAAAAAGAATTCCGTCTGCGGCAGGCCTCGCCGGCGGGAGCGCTGATGCAGCCTGTGTTCTGAAAGGAGTGAATGAGCTGTTCGGATTCGGGCTGACGGAAGAGGAGCTCTGCAGAAGAGCCGTGAAACTCGGCGCGGATGTGCCTTATTGTATTATGGGAGGTACGGCTCTTTCCGAGGGAATCGGGGAGGTGCTGACGAAACTGCCGCCCGTTCCGGATTGCCGGATCTTGCTTGCGAAGCCGGAGGACAGCGTTCCGACGGGACAGGTATATCATGACCTGGATCTGCTGGAGAGCTATCCCCATCCGGATGTGGACGGACAGATCCGCGCGATCCGTGAGGGAGATCTGGACGGGATCGTCCGCACGATGGGAAATGTTCTGGAGCTGGTGACGATACCGCACCATCCGGCTGTCACAGAGCTGATTCAGATTATGGAAAGAAACGGGGCAGAGGGAGCAAGAATGAGCGGAAGCGGACCGACCGTTTTCGGAATCTTCCGGCGGGAGGAGGATGCCCGAATAGCGTACGAAGAACTTGAGAATAGCGGACTGGCAAAGGATGTTTTTCTGACAAGGCCATATCCGGTGACAGATACCATGCAGGAGGTTTATGCGTGAAGACAGATAAACTGGTACAGACGATGAGTGAATACGAGGGGATGCCTCTTCGGGATGTCGTTTTTCAGACGCTTCGCAAGGGAATTCTCCGGGGCGATCTGAAACCGGGAGAGCGGCTCATGGAGATTCAGCTCGCCAACCGGCTGGGCGTGAGCCGGACTCCGATCCGGGAGGCCATCCGTATGCTGGAGCTGGAGGGGCTGGTATACAATATACCGAGAAGGGGCGCACAGGTGGCAAGGATCACAGAGCAGGATCTGAGGGATGTTCTGGAGGTGCGCCTCGGTCTCGAGGAGATGGCGGTTGATCTCGCTCTGGAGCGGATTACGCCTGAGGGACTGGACCGGCTTTATCAGGCAAGCCGGAACTTTGAGAAAATGATTGGAAAAGCCGGGGTCACAGAGCTTGCGCGCGCCGATGAGGACTTCCATGCCATCATCTATGAGGCGACCGGCAATCGAAGACTGATCCAGCTGATCAGCAACCTGCGTGAGCAGATGTACCGCTATCGCGTCGAATATCTGAAGGATGAGAGCAATCGGAACACGCTGATCCGGGAGCACGATGAGCTCTGGAAGAGCCTGAAGGATAAGGACAAGGAGTCCGCGGAGCAGTATATGCGGCGGCACATCGAGCGGCAGATGAAGAATATTCAGAGCAACATACAGTGAGCGCACGGATGCGACAGAGTTATACTGCAGATGAAGAATATTCAGAGCAACATACAGTGAGCACACGGATGCGACAGCACTATACTGCAGATGATATCGACTGCCGAATGCTCTGCGCGGCGGAATATTGAGAAGACAACCGGTGAAGGATTCTGGGTTAACAGAATAAAAATATCGATGCTTAGAATTAAAAAAATTACTTGAAAATCATTGCACGAAGGTTTATTATAGACAATGGTTTCACAAAGAGGGGCATTAGCGCAGTTGGGAGCGCGCCACATTCGCATTGTGGAGGTCGTGAGTTCGAATCTCATATGCTCCAGACAGCCGGAAATCCTTTATTTTCAAGGACTTCCGGTTTTTTTGTGTGCCAATGTTAAATTTTCGTGTGGCGTTTTTCTGTACATATGGAATCCAAAATGGTATCATATCTGTTTAGTGAGTACATGAATCATCGGTGAATGTACAGTTGGAATTTACAAATTAGTAAAGGTGAGGTTATCCGTTGAAGCATTTTGTGAATAAGTACCAATACGGTCCAAAGGAAGTAGAGGAATCGATGGGCGCATGGTGGCTCAGAAAATATCGGATTCCTCTCGCCGCGCTTCTGGCAATGTTTCTGGTTTTTGCGGTGTGTGCAGCAGTGACCGGTAATGCGGTCTGGCTGGTTCCCGGTCTGACCGGTATCTTCGGCTTTCTGATGTTTATCGTCAGAGAGCGGCAGGCGGTTGGGCGTGAGAAAGAAAACATTGTGCGGACCTATCATATGAGCGATCCGTTTATGCGTGTCGAGATTGATCATGAGATCCGCACCGTCGTCAGCAATACCAGAAATTCCATACCGCTCGCGGGAGTTGAGGGAGTAATTGTCACAAAAAATATGATTGTGCTTCAGCTCAGTCACGATATGTCCCTCGGACTGAAAAAAGATTCCTTTGAACGGGGAACGGCGGAAGAGTGTCTTGCTTTCATGAAGGAGCAGGTGGAGAAGAACCGGAAAGACCGGAAGGAGTTCTCACGAAAGAATAAAAACAAAAAATAGCAGACCTGCTTAAACCGCGCTGCAACTGGTTAATCAGATCAGAGTGAAGAATATGAGGAGGGAAACACATGAGACTGGTTTATGATGTTGAGGAAAGGCCACCGTTCCGAAAGAATGTGATTTACGCGTTTCAGCAGCTGCTGGCGATCATTGCGGCGACGCTTCTGGTTCCGACCCTTGTCAATCTGGGGACGAAGGGAGCAACGGAGGTTGTGATGAGCCAGCCGGCGGCGCTGTTCGGGGCGGGAGTCGGAACGCTGATCTATGTACTGTGTACACAGAAAAAGAGCCCGATTTTTCTCGGAAGCTCGTTCGCCTTTATCAATCCGTTGATCGGCGCCTGCACCTTCGGTTATCTCGGAATCTTCCTTGGCGCTGTCTTTGCGGGTCTGGTATATGTGGTGATCGCGCTGATCATCTGGAAGGTTGGAACCGGATGGGTTGACCGTCTGATGCCGCCCGTGATCATCGGGCCGACCGTCGCGCTGATCGGACTGTCTCTGTGCGGCTCAGCGGTGAATAATCTGCAGAGCAATGCGGCCGGGGAATACAACCTGATCGCGATCTTCTGCGGGCTCTGCGCTTTCTTCACGACGATTGTGGTATCTGTCCGGGGCGGAAGATCGATTCGAATGATCCCATTTATTATCGGTATCCTTGTGGGGTATGTTCTGGCATCTGTCTTCACCCTGATTGGTTATGCGGCAGGGATCGAATATCTGAAGATCGTGGACTACTCGGCGCTGATCGATAATTTCCGCACACTTTCCGTAAACAGCTTTTTCAGTGTGCCGAATTTCACATTCCTCGGAATTTTCCATAATGGTGCGGATGCAATGAAGGGAGTCGCTGGCGTGCTTCAGGTTCTTCTGCTGTTCGGACCGGTAGCGCTTGTTGTATTTGCCGAACATATCGCGGACCATGAGAACCTCGGATCCGTCATTCGAAGAGACCTGATCCGTGATCCCGGCCTTCACCGGACTCTTATGGGAGACGGACTTGGAACAATTATCGGATCATTCTTCGGAGGGTGCCCGAACACGAGTTACGGAGAGGCCATCGGATGTGTCGCGATCTCGGGAGATGCTTCTGTGTCCACCATCATTCTTACCTCCTGCATGGCGATTGTACTTTCTTTCTTCTCGCCGTTTGTGGCCTTTGTCAATACGATTCCGGTCTGCGTCATCGGCGGTATCTGCATTGCGCTTTACGGATTCATCGCGGTCAGCGGTCTCCGTATGATTCAGACCGTGGACCTGAATGACAACCGTAATCTTTATGTTGTCAGCGCAATTCTGGTGCTGGGAATCGGAGGACTCATCCTTGATCTGAAATATGTGCAGATTACAAGCATTGCCACCGCTCTTATCGTCGGGATTCTTGTCAACCTGCTGATGCACAAAGGGAAAAGCCCTGAGGAAGAGGAGGAAGAGCAGGAGAAGAAATATCAGTATGATAAGAATGAGAAGCTCTTTTGATTTACGCGAACAGTGAGCCGCAGCCGAATGCGAAGTATTCGTGTGCGGCGAGCGTCGCGATAGCGAGATAAAACTCGCGCAGCGTGTTTTATCTCGTTTTGACTGAACGCAAAATGAAGCTGTCACGAGGGTAAACCCTGCGCGGCAGCTTTTTCAGGAGGAAGAAATGAAATTTGCAGTTATTTTTCCGGGAATCGGATATCATTGTGATAAACCGCTGCTCTATTATTCTTCGAAAATTGCGAAGAATCTGGGAATGCAGATCGTGAAAGTCTGCTTCCATGATCTTTCCGGAAAGAAAGATCTGATCGGCAATGAGGAGAAAATGGAGGGCGTTTATAAAATCGCGAGAGATCAGGCGGAAGATATTCTCGGAGAAATGGAATGGGACAGGGCGGATGAACTGGTATTCCTGTCGAAAAGCCTCGGAACAGCGGTTGCGGCTTCCTATGCGCGGGACCACGGCCTGAGCGTACGCCATGTCTATTACACTCCGGTCGCCGGTACTTTTCATTTTATGGAGAAAGCATCCGGGATTGCCTTTCACGGAACAGGTGATCCATGGGTTGAGACGGAGGTTGTGCGGCAGGGATGCAGGGAGAAGATGGTTCCCCTGTACATCACAGACGGCGCGAATCATTCTCTGGAGACCGGTGATGTGATGGCGGACCTGCAGAACATGCGGAGTATCATGGAGAAGACATATGAATATCTGGCCGGCGGGGAGAGAATCTTCCGGATCCTCCGGATTTCGGAGGCGGACTATGGATGCGAGGAACTGCCGGAGAATACGGATGTCCCGGTATCCGTTCTGCTTGAGGATGCTTCCGGCATGGAAATGAGCATCACCGCAGGGGATGAGGAGCTGTACGGGAAGGATCTGAATGCCGGAGACCTTGCGTTTGTCCGGAACGGAAAACTGTTTCATGTATGAGAAGAAGTGCCAGGAGCCTGAACGGAAGCTTCGCTTTATACCTTGGGGCGCTGAGGAACTTAAGTAAGTGTCGGGATCATAGAAGAACGGAGGCACCGGGATCCGCCCGGCAGGGAGCAGGAAGCAGAGAGGAGAATATGTGAAAATAATACTTGCGGCGGTCAATGCAAAATTTATACATTCAAGTCTCGCGATCCGTGATCTGAAAGCATATGCGGAAAGCCACCGGGAATATCGGGGAAGACAGAGCGGCGGCGGATGTGGGAATGTTCCGGAAACGTGTGGCGGCAGACGCGAGGACGTATCGGAAGCGTGCGGCAGCAGACGCGGAGACATGATCATAGAGCTGGCGGAATATACGATCAATCAGCAGCCGGACAGGGTCCTCGCGGACTTGTACCGGAGACGGCCGGACGTGATCGCTTTTTCCTGCTATGTGTGGAATATGGAGTATGTGGCATCTCTGCTCGGCGATCTTCGCCGGATTCTTCCGGACGCGGAGCTCTGGCTCGGCGGCCCTGAGGTCAGCTATGACGCGGCAGAGGTCCTTCGGAATTATCCGGTTCTCCGGGGGGTTATGGCCGGAGAAGGGGAGATTATCTTTACCCGTCTGGTGAATGCCTATGAAGCAGCCAAAAGATGCGGATCATCGCCGCAGCTTTCGGAAATCGGGGGAATTATATACCGCCGCGGAAGCTCTGGGGCAGCGGATGAAATTCTGGTTAATCCTCCCGCGGAAGTACCGGATCTCGACGAGATCCCTTTTTTTTACGCAGATCATGATTCCGCAGGCGAGGAGATCCTCCATCAGTTTGAACACCGGATCATTTATTATGAAAGCAGCCGGGGCTGTCCCTTCCGGTGCAGCTACTGCCTGTCATCGATCGGAAAGAGCGTCCGCTTCCGGAACCTTGAGCTTGTAAAAAAGGAGCTTCAGTTCTTCCTTGATGAGGGTGTTCCTCAGGTCAAGTTTGTGGACCGCACGTTTAACTGTGATCACGATCACGCGTCTGCAATCTGGAGCTATATCCGGGATCATGACAACGGGATCACAAATTTTCACTTTGAAATCGAGGCGGAGCTTCTGACGGAAGAAGAGATATGTCTGCTGTCCGGCATGAGACCGGGACTTGTGCAGCTGGAGATCGGAGTACAGTCCACGAATCCTGCGACCCTCCGGGCAATCTGCCGGCCGCAGAACGTGGATCATCTCCGGCAGATTGTATCGGAAATTCACGCGGCGGGGAATATTCATCAGCATCTCGATCTGATCGCGGGACTTCCGGAGGAGGATTTTGAGAGCTTTGCCAGGTCCTTTGATGAGGTCTATCGAATGGAGCCGCAGCAGCTTCAGATGGGATTTCTCAAATTGCTGAAAGGGTCGGCTCTTCACAGAAATGCAGAGAAATTCGGAATCGTCTGCCATGAGAGGGCACCTTACGAGGTGATCCGGACAAGGTGGCTGAGCTACGATGATATTCTCCGGCTGAAGGGGATTGAAGAGATGGTCGAGGCATACTATAACAGCTGGCAGTTCGCGTGCACGATGCGGGTACTTGTGGAGCGCAGCGGAAGCCCGTTCCGTGTATATGAAAATCTCGCAGCTTATTACTCGGAACATCATCTCACGGAGATTCATCTGTCCCGTCCGGAGCGATTTGAGGCACTTCTCGGTTTTGCCACCGCGTTTGATCCCGGTTCGGAAAAATTATACCGGGAGCTCCTGGTCCTGGATCTGTATCTGAGGGAGAACAGCCGAAGCCGACCGGAGTGGGCACGTGATCTCAGCTCCTGTCGGGAATTTTTTCGCAGATACTACCGGGAGGTAATGAACATAAAGCAGGACCGCCGGATGGTTCACGGGGATCTATTCCTTCCGGAGACGCTGATCGCTGCGGGTCTCGTTTCCCCGGAGAGCCCGGAGCTGAAACTACATGAAGGCGTGGCGGTTCCCGTGGTTTTTGATTACCGGAAGAGGGATCCTCTCACAGATAACGCGGTGGTGACTGTCCTGCCCGGACGTACGGATCAGGGAGCTGTGGGCAGCATGTGAGCAGCAGAGGAAGGAACCGGATTTGAACTTTGACCGTTTCAAAATACAGATTTTGTGATATGATCTGTGTATCGAAAGAAAAGGAGAAAATCGAATGAAAGAAAAAAAACAAACGATCTGGGAAAAGGATGATGAGCAGAAGCTGAACGATTTCTGTGAAGATTACAGAATTTTCCTTTCCGGACATAAAACAGAGAGGGAAAATGTCGCAGGCATGGAAGAGGAACTGAAGAAGGCTGGAGCAAAATCTCTGGAAGAGGCTGCCGCTGAGGGCAGAGCTCTTAAACCCGGAGAAGTTGTATATACGGATATGATGAAGAAGTCTCTTCTGATCTTCCGAATCGGACAGAAACCGATGACAGAGGGACTGCGTCTTCTCGGTGCGCACATCGATTCTCCGAGACTGGATCTGAAGCAGCATCCGTTGTATGAGGATACCGATCTGGCGCTTCTTGACACCCACTATTATGGCGGAATCAAGAAATATCAGTGGACGGCGCTTCCGATGGCCCTTCACGGCGTCATCGCGAAAAAGGACGGTTCGGTTGTGAATGTCTGCATCGGCGAGGATGAGAACGATCCGGTGTTCGGTGTCAGTGACCTTTTGATCCATCTGGCGGCAAAGCAGATGGCGAAAAATGCCGCCGAGGTTGTCGAGGGGGAAAACCTGAATGTTCTGGTCGGAAGCAGACCGCTCGCGTCCGCGGATGAGGATGAGAAGAATGCGGTTAAGGCGAATATCCTGAAACTTCTGAAGGAAAAATATGATATGGAGGAGGACGACTTCGTATCAGCGGAGATCGAGGTGGTCCCTGCAGGACAGGCCAGGGATTACGGACTGGACCGGAGCATGATCATGGGATATGGTCAGGACGACAAGGTTTGCGCATATCCGTCCTTCCGGGCAATCATGGACGAAAAGAATCCGGAGTACACCAGCGTCTGTCTTCTGACAGACAAGGAGGAGATCGGATCTGTCGGCGCGACCGGCACGCACTCCCGATTTTATGAGAATACACTGGCAGAGGTCATGAATCTGCAGGGATGCTACAGTGAACTGGCACTCCGCCGTCTGCTGACGAAGACCAGGGTTCTTTCCTCTGACGTAAGTGCCGGATTTGACCCGGATTATCCGGATGTGATGGACAAGAACAACTGCGCGTATCTTGGAAGAGGACCGGTATTCAACAAATATACCGGTTCCCGCGGCAAGAGCGGTTCCAATGACGCCAATGCGGAGTATATTGCGTTCCTGAGAAAACTGATGGAGGAGAACAATATTATCTACCAGACCTCTGAGCTTGGAAAGGTAGACGCGGGCGGCGGTGGAACGATCGCCTACATTCTCGCAAATCTCGGAATGGAGGTTATTGACTTCGGTGTTGCTGTTCTCAATATGCATGCACCCTGGGAGATTACCAGCAAGGCGGATATCTATGAGGCTTACAACGCATACCGCGCATTCCTGAAGTAACGGAATCCGGACCCGGGAGGCGAAAATTCCTCCCGGTAAATCATATGACCCGCAGGCGGGGAAGCGCACACGGTATAAGCTATGGCTTGTTCCGTGTTTCGCAGGAGGAGCAGCACACCCTGCATAAGCTATGGCCTGTTCCGTGTTTCGCAGGAGGGGCAGCACACCCTGCATAAGCTATGGCTTGTTCCGTGCTCCGCAGGCGGGGCACCAAAAACTGTAATTAAGAAGGTAAGAAATTATGCATGACAGACTGACACAGAGTGATATCGACAAGATGCAGGCGGAAATTGACCATCGGACTCTGGTGGAACGGCCGAGAATCCTTAAGGAGGTACAAGAAGCGAGAGCACAGGGAGATCTGAGCGAAAATTTTGAGTATTATGCCGCAAGAAAAGCCAATCGGGAGAATAACAGCCGCATTCATTACCTGGAGAAAATGATCGAAACAGCAATTGTAATTGAAGATCGATCAAAGAGCGATGAGGTCGGATTGAACAAGAAGGTCACTCTGCAGTTCGATGACGAGGAGGAGACCGAGACGTACAAGCTCGTTACCTCTGTACGCGCGGATTCCATGCAGGGACGGATCACTCCGGAATCTCCTCTCGGAAAGGCAATCATGCGTCATAAAGTCGGTGATGTCTGCCACGTCAAGGTCAGCGATACCATCGAGTATGACGTCAAGATCGTTGGCATCAAAAACGTCGGGGAAGAGGAATCGGATACGATTCGCAGGTTCTGAAGCGGACGCATCCGGATGAGAGGCGGGACAGACGCAAGGCGCGCATTCACCGTGGTTCGCTGTTTGTATAAGGCAGCAGGCAATTCGAAAAATTGTATAAAATTTATTTCCGCACGGTTGACAGGAGATCGCCGATGTAAGATACTGGTCTACAGAATTAGCCATCAGATGTACTGGCTGCTAATTTTGGGGCCGCTGATGAAGATCCGGGACGAAAAGCAACACTTAGTCCGGAATCTGATCTGGAACCAAAACAATGAACGGAGGTGATAGTTTGAAAGAGGTAAAAAATGATAAAAAGCCGATTGCGTTTTATTATGCCATCGTGCTGCTCGTGCTGCTCCTTCTCAATTTTCTTCTGATCCCGCAGATCAATAGTGCCAAGATACAGGACACAACATACGGCAACTTCATTGAGATGCTGGAAGATGGGAAGGTAAGCCAGGTAGAGGTCAACTCGGCGGACAGTGAGATCGAGTTCAAGGATTCCTCGGGCAATATGTACCGCACCGGTATGATGAATGACTATAAGCTGGTGGACCGTCTGCTTTCAGCGGGAATCAAGGACTTCGAGAGTCCGATCCAGCAGCAGATGTCGCCTGTTTTGAGCTTCCTGCTGAGCTGGATTCTTCCTCTTGTCATTTTCTTCTTCCTTGGAAGATGGCTTATGAGTTCAATGACAAAGCGTATGGGCGGAGGCATGGGTGATGCCATGAGCTTTGGCAAGAGTAATGCCAAGGTGTACATACAGTCGGAGACCGGCATTAAGTTCAAGGATGTGGCCGGAGAAGACGAAGCGAAGGAGCTTCTGCAGGAGATCGTCGATTTCCTGCATAATCCCCAGAAGTACACGGAGATCGGCGCGAAAATGCCTAAGGGTGCTCTTCTGGTGGGCCCTCCGGGAACCGGTAAGACGCTACTTGCCAAAGCCGTTGCCGGCGAGGCGAATGTACCGTTTTTCTCTATTTCAGGCTCTGAATTCGTCGAGATGTTTGTCGGAATGGGCGCGGCGAAGGTCCGGGACCTGTTCAAACAGGCCAATGAGAAGGCACCGTGTATTGTGTTTATCGATGAGATTGATACTATCGGTAAGAAGCGTGACGGCGGAGGATTCTCCGGCAACGATGAGCGTGAGCAGACATTGAACCAGCTGCTTGCGGAGATGGATGGATTTGATGGACGAAAGGGTGTCATCATCCTTGCAGCGACCAACCGTCCGGAGTCCCTGGATCCGGCGCTGACCCGTCCGGGCCGGTTCGACCGGAGAATTCCGGTAGAGCTTCCGGATCTGAAGGGAAGAGAAGAAATCCTGAAGCTTCACGCGAAGGATATCCGGATTTCCGACAATGTAGATTTCAATTCGGTTGCGCGCACCGCTTCCGGAGCAAGTGGCGCCGAGCTTGCGAACATGATCAATGAGGCGGCTCTTCGCGCGGTACGCGACGGGAGGAAATTTGTAACCCAGAACGACCTGATGGAGAGCGTTGAGACCGTAATCGCCGGATATCAGAAGAAGAACAAGGTGCTGACGACGAAGGAAAAGCTGATCGTCTCCTATCATGAGACCGGACACGCCCTGGTCGCTGCCCTTCAGACCCATTCAGCGCCGGTCACAAAGATCACGATTATCCCCAGAACATCAGGAGCTCTTGGTTACACCCTTCAGGTGGATGAGGGAGAACATAACCTGATGAGCAAGGAGGAGATCGTGAACCGGATCGCAACGCTTACGGGCGGACGTGTTGCGGAGGAACTGATCTTCCATTCCGTGACAACGGGAGCATCAAATGATATCGAGCAGGCGACGAAGCTCGCAAGAGCAATGGTGACGAGGTTCGGCATGAGCGATGAATTCGGAATGGTAGCAATGGAAACCGTTACGAATCAGTATCTCGGCGGTGATACATCTCTTGCGTGCTCCGAGGCAACATCGGGCAAGATTGACGAGATGGTTGTGAAGATTGTGCATGACGCGTACAGCAAGGCAAAGAGTCTGCTTTCCGCCAATATGCCGAAGCTTCATGAGCTCGCCAAATATCTGTATGAGCGGGAAACAATCACCGGTGAGGAGTTTATGCAGATCCTTGAGAAAAAGCCGGAGCTGATACCGGATCAGAATCAGGGGGAGGCAGGACAGGATACCGCTCCGGCGGCACAGTAACCGGTTCGCGGCATTCGCACTGTGAAAATTCCACCCTGATCCAGTGAGCAGTAAGACTCATACGATGCTGTTCACGCAGCGCGAAAATCTTTGCTGTACATTGTTGGGGCGAATAGTAACGCTCATCGGAAATCTGCAGAGAACACTGTGCAGATTTGTAGAAATTATTCTGAGAAATGATGTATAATGGGAACCAAAGTTCTGTCAGATGCGGCAGTGCTTTGGTTCCTTTTTTACGCGAACAGTGAGCCGCAGCCGAATGCGAAGTATTCGTGTGCGGCGAGCGTCGCGATAGCGAGATAAAACTCGCGCAGCGTGTTTTATCTCGTTACAGAATGGGGAGAAGCATTTTTCAGGAGGAGACCAGATGAGCATGAAAGAAAGTATGGAAAGCAGAATCTATGACCTGATGGACTGGGCGGAGATCGAGGCTGTCGTATACGCGGAGGAGGATTCGCCGCGAAGAGTGCTGGGTCCTGTGGCACTGCCGGACGGCGTTCTGATCAGAGCATTCTTTCCGGGAGAGGAAAACGTCAGCGTAAAAACGGCTTCAGGGGATGTCGTTCCGATGGTTCTGGAAGACGAGGCAGGATATTTTGCGGTCATGCTTGACCGGAAGAGAATACCTGATTACACTTTTGTGATTCTGCACGAGGATGGTACGGTGTCGGAATACAAGGACCCATATGCATTTCCGTGCCAGATCACAGAAAAGGAAGAGATCCGGTTCCAAGAGGGCATATGGGACAGGGCTTCGGAAAAAATGGGCGCGCATCTGATGAACATTAACGGCACAGAGGGAGTTTATTTCGCGGTGTGGGCGCCGAATGCGATTCGTGTGTCCGTTGTCGGTGATTTTAATCTGTGGGATGGACGCAGACTGCAGATGAACCGTCTGCAGAGCGGTATTTTTGAGCTGTTTGTACCGGGAATTAAAGCAGGCAGTTTCTACAAGTTTGAGATCAAAGCGAAGGCAGGTCTGGTCTATCTGAAGGCGGATCCGTTCGCATTCCGCGCGCAGCAGCTTCCAGAGGCAGCTTCGGTGATCACGAACACCGGATATGACTGGAAGGATGACGAGTGGATGAAACGCCGGGAGGAATTTGATCCGTCCCGTTCGCCCCTTGCGGTTTATGAATGCAATATCGGGATGTGGATGAAGCGGGAAGATGGAAACCCTGAGAGGACTGCAGAAAACCGGGAAGCAGAGGACGGATCGGGGAAGGCCCCGGACCCGGAAGAAGAGACTGGAGCGGTGCAGGCCCCGGACCGGAAAGGAGAGAATGGAGCCGAGAAAGCCCTGGATCTGGAAGAAAAAACCGGAGCGAAGCGGGCTGAAGACCGGAAGAAGGGGATCGGTGAGGCATCTTCGGTGTACCGGGAAATCGCGGAAGATCTCGTCTTGTATCTGAAGGACATGGGTTATACGCACGTAGAATTCCTACCGGTAATGGAGTATCCGGACGATGCTTCCATGGGGTACGTGACCAGTGGCTTTTTTGCCCCGACCAGCCGTTATGGAACACCGGTGGATTTTAAATATCTGGTTGATCGTCTGCATCAGAATGGAATCGGCGTACTTCTTGACTGGGTGCCGGGTTATTTCGCAAGAGGCAATGATGGCCTCGCTTCCTTTGACGGGACCTGTCTCTATGAGCACATGGATCCGAAGAAGGGAGTCTGCCCGTACAACAACGCACTGATCTTCAATTACGGACGCGGCGAGGTCGAGAGCTTTATGAAATCAAGCGCGATGTTCTGGATTTCGGAGTATCACGCGGATGGCCTGCGGATTCCGGATCTCTCCGGTATGCTGTATCTGAACTACGGCAGGCGCGATGGGGAGTGGATCGCGAATATGTACGGCGGGAATGAGAACCTGGAGAACATTGAGTTCCTCCGGAATCTGAACAATGACATCCGGGCAAACGGACACGGTGCGATCACCATCGCGGAGGAGACGACCGGGTATCCGGCAGTTACCGGAAATACAGAGGAGGAAGGCCTCGGATTTGGTCTGAAGTGGAACAACGGATGCATCGATGATTACCTCAAGTATATCCAGCTCGATCCGCTTTTCCGCGGGGCTCACCAGGATGATCTTACGTTCAGCATGGTATACATGTATACGGAGAAGTTCATGCTTGCGCTGTCCCACAATATACTGGAAAATGGAAGACCGCTGCTTCGCATGATGCCGGGTAAGGATGATTCCCTGAAGCTTGCGAATCTCCGTCTGACCTACGCTTACCTGATGATGCATCCGGGCAAGAAACTGATCTGCCAGGGGCAGGATTTCGGGCAGAAATCGAGAATGAGTGTTTCGGACGGCGTTGACTGGAGCGAGCTTGCCAACGGGGATCAGAAGAAAATGCAGAATTTCAGCAGAGCCCTTCTGAAGTTCTACCGAGAGCAGCCTGCGCTGTACCGGCTCGATGAAAAACCGGAAGGCTTCGAGTGGATCAGCAACCTTGACTGGGAGAGAAACCTTCTGGTATTTCTGAGAAAGACGGAGAAGGAGGAGGACACCCTGCTCGTTGTCGCGAACTTTTCAAATGTCGTATATGATAATTTCATGGTCGGAGTACCTTATGCGGGGAAATACAAAGAGATCTTCAACAGCGATGCCGCGGAATTCGGCGGCGGCGGTGTGATAAATCCGAGGGTGAAGCTGAGCCGGGCGGTTGAACAGGATGAACGGAAGGATTCAATCAAGATAAAGGTACCGCCGCTCGGAGTATCCGTTTTTCGCTTTACCGAGGCATTTGAGCGTACAGCACCGGATCGGGAGGAGAAGAAGCCGGAGCGGACAAGCGTGAAATCCGCAAAAGCCATGAAGAAGGGAGAAACCGAGAAAACGGGAGAGACTCTGAAGAAAGCAGCAGTCACGAAAACAGAGAAAACCGTGAAAAAGGTCGCGGCTGCGGCTTCCAGGAAGATGGTGAACAGGAGAAAGGGAAAAGCGTAATGTATACAGCATGGGCTTATAGAAAAGCGTAATGTATACAGCAGGGGCTTGCATTTGCGCGGCTTTCGTGGTATTTTGGTAACGTTAATAGTTGACTAAGGTAGGAGTGGGCGAGAAAAGCCCACTCCTATTTTATGAAAGGAGAGATTGCGTGAGCAGTAAGACGGAAGCAATCGAGAAGAAGGCGGAAGCGATTCTGATCCCGATTCTGGATGAGATGCACTATGAATTTGTGGATCTGGAATATGTCAAAGAGGCCGGCTGCTGGTATCTGAGAGCATATGCGGACAAAGAAGGCGGGATCACGGTGAACGACTGCGAAGACATCAGCCGGGTTTTCGGTGAAAAGCTGGATGAGCAGGATTTTATCGAGGATTCCTATATTCTGGAGGTCAGCTCCCCCGGACTTGGAAGACCGCTGAAGAAGGAAAGGGATTATCAGCGTGCGATGGGGCAGCGAATTGAGATCCGCACGTTCAGGATTATTGATCACGCAAAGGAATTTACCGGGGTGCTGACTGCCTATGATAAGGATACGGTGAGCATCGTGGAAGATGAAACTGAGAAGCCGATGACCTTTCACAAAAAGGAGATCGCCCTGATCCGTATGGCGTTTGATTTTTAACGGTTGAATATAAGTTGGTTTAAGACCAGGAGGATAATGAAAAAATGAACAGCGAGTTACTGGAAGCTCTGAATACTCTTGAAAAGGAAAAGGGGATCAGCAAGGACACTCTTCTGGAGGCAATTCAGCAGTCTCTTCTGCAGGCCTACAAGAATCAGTATGACCGTACGGATAATGTAACGGTCACGATAGATCCGGAGACCTGTGATTATCACATTCTTTCCGCCAAGACGGTGGTAGAGCATGTGGAGGATCCGGTCACAGAGATCGGACAGCAGGAGGCGTTCAAGATCAATTCCGGTGCGCAGATCGGCGACACAGTGAATGTTGAGATCCAGTCCAAGAGCTTCGGACGGATTGCGACCATGAATGCGAAGAACGTCATACTTCAGAAGATCCGTGAGGAAGAGAGAAAATCCCTGTACAATGAGTACTATGAGAAGGAACATGAGGTTGTCACGGGTGTTGTTCAGCGATATATCGGAAGGGATGTCAGCATAAATCTCGGCAAGGTAGACGCGATCCTGAAGGCCAAGGAAATGGTAAAGGGTGAGAAGTTCAAGCCTACGGAAAGAGTCAAGGTATACGTGCTGGAGGTCAGGGATACCCCGAGGGGGCCGAAAATCCTTGTATCCCGCACACATCCGGAGCTGGTGAAGAGACTCTTCGAGGAAGAAGTCGCGGAAATCCGTGATGGTGTGATCGAGATCAAGGCAATTGCACGAGAGGCTGGATCGCGTACGAAGATCGCAGTTTACAGCAATGAGCCGAATGTCGATGCAGTCGGAGCCTGTGTCGGCGTGAACGGATCACGTGTCAATGCGATTGTGGATGAACTGGATGGTGAGAAGATCGACATCATCAACTGGGATGAGAACCAGGCATATCTGATTGAAAATGCGCTTTCTCCGGCAAAGGTTATCTCTGTTCTTGCGGATCCGGATGAGAAGCAGGCACTTGTCATTGTCCCGGATTATCAGCTTTCCCTGGCGATCGGGAAGGAAGGTCAGAATGCCCGCCTCGCGGCGCATCTGACGCAGTTCAAGATCGATATCAAGAGCGAGACGCAGGCGCGTGAAGAAGGTCTGTTTGATGAATACGCGGAAGACGATGAGGACGATGAGGATGAGGATTACGACTATGACGAGGAGGAATCCGGCAGGGAAGAGTCCGAAGAGGCCGAATCCGGCGAGGAGGACTCCACAGAAACGTCCGACGCAGACAGCGCTTCTGCAGATGCTGAAGATATGAAAGATGACGAAGATACCACAGATCCGGAAGAGATGGATCCGGAGGCCGGATCTGAGGATTCCTCTGACGGTGAGAAGGACACTCCGGAAACGGAGGAAGACAGCGCCGCGGCGAATGAGAATGACGCCGATGAGGCTGGAGCTGGTCCTGACACGGAGGAAGACAGCAAACCTGAGGCATAAGCTGGCGAGGGAGGCGTTCATTGAGTATAACCCGTAAAATACCGATGCGTACCTGTGTCGGATGCCGTTCCAAGAAGACGAAGAAAGAACTGATCCGCGTTTTGAAAACGCCGGAAGGCGAGATCCGGCTGGATCCGACGGGCAGGCAGAATGGAAGAGGCGCGTATATCTGCGCAGATCCCGGATGTCTGGCAAAGGCAAGGAAAAATCACGGTATAGAAAGATCTCTGGGCTGCGCAATTCCTGACGAGGTATATGACAGGCTTGAGGAGGAGATGAAACAGATTGGACAGTAGAAAGGCACGGTTCATGATCAGTATCTCCATGAAGGCCGGAAAAGTCGCTGCCGGGGAATTCGCCGCAGAACAGGCAATCCGGGCAGGCAGCGCGGAATTGGTGATCGTCTCGGAAGACGCATCGGAAAACACAAAGAAAAAATTCCGCGATATGGCTGCTTACCGGAGTATTCCGTTTATGCAATTTCTTCCGAAATCAGAGCTCGGCGCTCTGATCGGAAAAGGGGAGCGTTCTTCGCTGGTAATCACAGACGCGAACCTGGCACGGGAAATCCGAAGCCTTCTGGGGTCGGAGAGCGAACAGATATAAACACAGACAGATCAGGATTCATTGAAATAAAGAGGTAAGCGATACATTGAATAATAATGAAAATGAAGGAAAGATTGTAAACGATAAGATAGAAAAGACAGCGAAGGCGGAGGAATCCAAAACCTCGAGAGGAGACAGTGCGGCAAAGGGAGAGAAGGAAGCAAAACCGGTAAAGAAAAAGAAAAGGCTGATCGCTGTTTTTCACCCGCAGAATGCAACCAGTAAAGAGGGCAAGAGCTTCCATCAGGTCATGGATAAGGATAAAAAGAAGAAGACCAGAGAGAAGACCGGAAGAACAGATGGTGCCGCCGGTCGCGTGGAAGGCTCCCGACGCGGTGTGATGCAGGAGAGCAGCCGCGGTGGACGCCCTGTCGGCAACCGTGCGTCTGCCGGAACTCCCATTGTGAAGGTGCCGAGACCGCATCCGGTTATCCGGACCGAGGAGGCTCCGAAACCTGCTCCGGCGGAAACAAAGAAGAGTGCTGTCAGAAACACTCCTGTGACAGAGGCGGCAAAGCCGGAAGCAGCTGCTGAGACTATCGGAGCTGAGACGGCTTCTGCTAAGCCGGCTGCTGCGGAATCAGCAAAGATCAATTCATCCGCTGCGGGAATGGCGGAAAAGAGCTCTTCGGCGGGCACGGCTACAGAAATGAAAGTGTCGAATGGAAAGAACGGGGCATCACAGAGTGAGGCAACGGCAGCTGAGAAGAGTGAGCATGAGACAGCATCTCAGGAGAGACCGGCTGCCGGAACAGCATCTGCTGCCGCTGGCGAGAGTTCGGAACGGCAGAACCAGGACATCAGAAACGATGCGGACCGGAATGGCGGCGGCCAGAGCAGAAGCTATGGAGACCGCACCAACGGCCAGGGCAGAAGCTATGGAGACCGCAATAACGGCCAGGGCAGAGGCTATGGAGACCGCAATAACGGCCAGGGCAGAAGCTATGGAGACCGCAATAACGGCGGCCAGGGCAGAAGCTATGGAGACCGCAATAACGGCGGCCAGGGCAGAAGCTACGGGGACCGCAATAACGGCGGTCAGGGCAGAAGCTACGGAGACCGCAATAACAGCGGCCAGGGCAGAAGCTACGGAGACCGCAATAACGGCGGTCAGGGCAGAAGCTACGGAGACCGCAATAATGGCGGTCAGGGCAGAAGCTATGGAGACCGCAATAACGGCGGTCAGGGCAGAAGACCGTTTGGCGACCGCAACAACCGTCCGGGATTCGGAGGAAGCAGACCTGGTTTTGGAGGAAACAGACCTGGGTTCGGCGGTAAGGACGCAGAAGAGGGAAATCGTTTCCCGGGACACTCCAGAGGACAGCACAGTGATCACAAGGTCGGTCAGGGCGCTGCGATGGATATGGGGCTCAAGAAGCCGTCGAGAGATGGTGCCGGACACAATAAGGATAAAGACAAGAACAAGAATGATCTTCGCGGCAACAAATACACGAGCGACAGAGGAAATGGACGCAACAACAGACATCTGATCCCGAAGGCACTGCAGAGACCGGTGCATAAGAAAGAGGAGAAGAAGGAAGAAAAGGTGACAGAAATCAAGATCCCGGAGAAAGTTACCATCCGCGAGCTTGCGGATAAGATGAAGATGCAGCCCTCCGTCATCGTTAAAGATCTCTTCATGAAGGGTGAGATGTATACCGTTAACCAGGAGGTCGATTACGAAAAGGCAGAGGAGATTGCGATGACATATGATATTCTCTGTGAGCCGGAAGAGAAGGTGGATGTCATTGCCGAGATGCTGAAAGAGGATGAAGAGGATGAAAGCAAGATGATTCCCCGTCCTCCGGTAGTCTGTGTCATGGGACATGTCGATCATGGTAAAACATCTCTGCTCGATGCGATCCGCCACGCACATGTGACTTCAAAGGAAGCCGGCGGAATCACACAGAATATCGGCGCATATGTCGTTAATATCAACAACAAGAAGATCACCTTCCTGGATACGCCGGGCCATGAAGCGTTTACGGCGATGCGGCTTCGTGGAGCTCAGTCCACGGATATCGCGGTACTTGTCGTGGCGGCGGATGACGGTGTTATGCCGCAGACCATCGAAGCAATCAACCACGCGAAGGCTGCCGGCGTTGAAATTATCGTTGCGATAAACAAGATCGACAAGCCGGGAGCAAATGTCGACCGGGTAAAACAGGAACTCACAGAGTATGGACTGATTGCAAGTGACTGGGGCGGTCAGACGGAGATGGTCGAGGTTTCCGCGAAGACCGGAGTTGGTCTTGATGATCTTCTGGAGACAATTCTCCTTACGGCGGATATCATGGAACTGAAGGCGAATCCGGACCGTCTCGCGAGAGGTCTGGTACTTGAGGCGAAGCTGGATAAGGGCAAGGGACCGGTAGCGAACCTTCTCGTTCAGAAGGGAACCCTTCATGTCGGCGATTATATTGCCTGCGGCGCATGCTCGGGAAAAGTCCGTGCTATGACGGATGAGAACGGAAAACGTGTAAAAACAGCAGGCCCGTCCACCCCGGTTGAGGTGCAGGGACTTGACGGTGTTCCGGATGCGGGCGAGACGCTGGTAGCTATGGAGACAGACAAGGAGGCGAAGAATTTTGCCGCAACCTTTACCGCCGAGCACAAGAATCAGCTTCTGGAGGAGACCAAGTCCAGGATGTCTCTGGATGATCTCTTCAGCCAGATTCAGGACGGCTCTGTCAAGGAGCTTGAGCTTGTTATCAAGGCGGATGTACAGGGATCGGTAGAGGCTATTCGTCAGTCCCTGCTCAAGCTTTCCAACGATGAAGTAGTTGTAAAGATCATTCACGCCGGAGTCGGCGCGATCAATGAGTCTGATGTCACACTTGCGGCGGCATCAAACGCGATCGTGATTGGATTTAATGTTCGTCCGGACGCTAACGCGAAAGCCCTGGCAGAACAGGAAAAAGTAGATGTGCGTCTGTATAAGGTAATCTATCAGGCAATTGATGATATCGAAGCAGCGATGAAGGGAATGCTGGAGCCGATTTACGAGGAGAAGGTCATCGGTCATGCCGAGGTACGCCAGCTCTTCAAGGCATCCGGAGTCGGAACCATTGCCGGAAGTTATGTCCTCGATGGAATCGTACAGAGAGGGTGCAAGGTTCGCATCAGCCGCGGAGACAAGCAGATTTTCGAGGGAGACCTCGCAAGTCTGAAGCGTTTCAAGGACGATGTCAAGGAAGTCAAGGCCGGCTATGAGTGCGGTCTGGTGTTTGACGGCTTCAATGAGGTCAGGGAAGGCGACCAGGTTGAGGCATATGCTATGGTCGAGGTGCCGCGTTGAGAAAAAACAGTGTCAAGAACATAAGAATTAATGAATCAGTAAAGGAAGAACTGAGCAATATCATCCGAAATGAAGTGAAAGATCCGCGGATCGCTCCGGTTGTTTCCGTTACGGAAGCTATCGTGGCGACAGACCTGAAAAACTGCAAGGTCATGATCAGCGTTCTGGGGGATGAGAAGGCGAAGGAGGATACGATGGAGGGACTGAGAAGTTCCTCCGGTTTCATCCGCCATATGCTTGCGGTGAATCTGAATCTGAGAAATACGCCTGAACTTCATTTTAAGCTCGACGAATCGATAGAATATGGTGTCGAGATGTCAAAACGGATTGATGAGGTCATGGAACAGGATCGAAGAGGAAAGCATGCAGAGGAAAATTGAGGAATTTTTAAAAGATGTAAATACAGTCGCGATTGCGGGACACGTTAACCCGGATGGCGACTGCGTCGGGTCGTGCATGGGTATGTACCTGTATTTGCGTGATAATTATCCGGAGATCAGCGCGGACGTATATCTCGAAAAGCCCCGCAGTTCCTTTGACATGATCGAGGATATTGACAAGGCGAGACAGGTCTGCTCTGCAATCCGGTATGATTTGCTGATTCTTCTGGATATCAGCAGTCAGGACAGGATCGGTGTTGCCGGAGCTCTGCTGAAGACTGCAGACCGCGTTCTCTGTCTGGATCACCACAAGACGAACCGTGACCACTACACCTGGTTGTTTAATTATCCGGATCTCAGCTCCACCTGTGAGGTTGTCTGGAATTTTCTGGATCCGGAGAAAATCGGGGAGAAGTGCGCAGAGGCATTGTACATGGGCATTGTTCATGACACAGGGGTTTTCCAGTACTCCTGTACGTCACCCCGCACGATGCGAATCGCCGCGTCTCTGATGGAGAAGGGAATCCCGTTCAGCAGAATTGTAGACAGTACATATTATGAGAAAACCTTTATTCAGAATCAACTCCTCGGAAGAGCGCTTATGGAAAGCTTCCTTATGTTTGGCGGGAAAATGATTGTCTCCTGCATCCGCAAGAAAGACATGGACTTCTACAATGTCTTGCCGGCGGACATGGACGGAATCGTGAGCCAGATGAGAAACACGGCGGGCGTAGAGGTTTCTGTTTTCATGTATGAGCTGGAAACCGGAAAATGGAAGGTTTCTCTGCGCTCCGTAGATAAAGTGGATGTGAGTGTTGTTGCGCAGATTTACGGCGGCGGCGGGCATGCGCGCGCGGCAGGCGTGACGATGCAGGGATCCTGTTACGATGTTGTCAATAATCTGACCTTGTATCTGGAAAAAGAACTCGTCTGACCGGTCGGACGGACTGGACATCAGCAGAGAAAACATCTGTTCGATCAAACAGATTGGACATCAGCAGAGAAAACATCTGTTCGATCGAACGGGTTGGACATCAGCAGGGAGAACAATGAAAAACGGAGTCATTAACATATACAAGGAGAAGGGCTATACCTCCTTCGATGTTGTCGCGAAGCTCAGAGGCATCCTGCATCAGAGGAAGATCGGTCATACGGGTACGTTGGATCCGGACGCTGAAGGCGTCCTTCCGGTCTGTGTGGGAAAGGCCACTGGCCTCGTGGAGCTTCTGACCGATGAGACGAAGACATATGAGGCAGTGCTTTTGCTTGGAAAGGACACCGACACGCAGGATATCAGCGGAGAGGTACTGTCCGAGCATGCGGTGACCTGCGATAAGAAGGATCTGGAGAATTGCCTCAAATCCTTTGAGGGCGCACAGATGCAGATTCCGCCGATGTACTCCGCTCTGAAGGTTAATGGGAGGAAGCTGTACGAGCTTGCCAGAGAGGGAAAGACGGTGGAGAGAAAGGCCCGGCCGGTTCATTTCTATGAAATCCATCTGCTTTCCTGCAATCTGCCGAGAGCGGTTATCCGTGTAACCTGCTCGAAGGGCACCTATATCCGGACGCTCTGCCATGACATCGGGGAAAGGCTGGGCTGCGGAGGCTGCATGGAAGCACTCACCCGGGTCCGCGTCGGACAGTTTCACATTGAGGATTCGCTTCGCCTTTCCGAGGTCGCCCGGCTGACCGGAGAGGGGAGATGGAAGGATATCCTGATTCCGGTATACCGGCTGTTTGATTATCCTTTGATCCGCACTTCAGGTGAGGCAGACCGGCTTGCGCATAACGGCAACCGGATCCCCGAAGAGGGATACCGCGTGATACAGGACAAGGACCTGGTTTCGGAGGATGGAGTCCGTGTTGTAGATGACAGGGACGGGCATCCGGAGACCGGATTTCAGGTCGGGAGAGCTACAGGTCAGTCCGCAGAAGAGAAACGGCGGGTGAGGCTTTTTGATTCTGAAGGCGTTTTTATCGGAATTTATGAATCTGCGGCACCTGGCGGTTTACTGAAGCCGGTCAGGATGTTCTATGACCCGGATGATGAATGCAGAGTTAAAATTTGAGGAGCGTCAGCTTTGGAATATATACAGGAAGTGGAAAAATATACCGGCGCAGAGCGCTGCGTCATTACGCTTGGAAAATTTGACGGCGTTCATAAGGGCCACCGGAAGCTGATCGCCCGGGTAAAGGAAATTGCCCGCGCGCACGGATGGAAGACTGCTGTCTTTACCTTTCAGGTGTCGCCCCAGGTATGCATGGGAGCACGCCGGCCGAAGATGCTGATGACAAATGAAGAGCGAAGGGAGATCCTCAGGGAGCTGGATGTGGATCTTTTGTTTGAGTGCAGGTTTACAGAAAGAATGCGCAGCATGGATCCGGAGGATTTTGTCCGTGAGATTCTGCTGGACAGGCTTCATGTGTCGGCAGTCGTCATGGGAACGGACTTCCATTTCGGGAAAGACCGGAAGGGAGATTCGGAACTGATGAAGCAGATGGGAGAGAAGTACGGATTCCTGGTAGAGGTGCTTCCGAAGGAGAAATATCACGGCAAGGAGATCAGCAGCAGCTATATTCGGGAGGAACTGGCGCTGGGCCATATGGAGAAAATCACCAGGCTGCTCGGACAGCCATACTTCATCACGGGAAAGATTGTGCATGGCAGACATCTCGGACATTCCCTCGGATTTCCCACCATCAATCAGATTCCGGATCCTGTAAAGATGACTCCTCCCCGAGGCGTCTACTATTCCAGAACCCTGGTGGCTGGCAGGTGGTATCAGGGAATCTCAAACATCGGAATCAAGCCGACTGTCGGCGGCACAGCGGTCGGACTGGAGACATATCTGTTTGACTGTACATTGGATCTGTACGGCCAGGAAGCTAGAGTAGAGCTCCTGTCCTTCCGGAGACCGGAAGAAAAATTTTCGGACATCAATGAGCTGAAGGAGCAGATGGACCGCGATATCCAGGCGGCAGACAACTATTTTTCCAGAGAAGAATGAAAATCGCCAGGAGAATAAAATCACCAGGAGAATAAAATCACCAGGAGAATAAAATCACCAGGAGAATAAAATCACCAGAAGAATAAAAATCACCGCGCGCTGAAAATATGCAATCGCGGTCACACCGGTTGCGTTGAAACAGCGAAACAGATTCCTGCCCCAGGATTTTCTCAATTTTTTTCAGGGCAGCCGTTATCAGGCTTTGTATGCGCCTTGCGAAAAGGAGCTGTTCTTGACTGCGGTACACTAAAGTGGTAACATGATTTTAGCAGTCACTTTGATACTGTGAAATTGTGAAGTATCAGAGATACATTGGTTTCGTGACGAAATAATAATTTTGGGAGCAGAGAAAATGAGCAAAGATATTCATACGGAAGAGGTGGATCAGCTGTTTCAGGCCATTCTGACGCTGCATACGCTGGATGAATGCTACACCTTCTTTGAGGATGCGTGCACGATCAATGAAATCCTTTCCCTCTCACAGCGCTTTGAGGTCGCAAAGATGCTGAGAGAGAAGAAGACGTATCTCGACATTTCCAGAAAAACGGGCGCCTCGACGGCAACAATCAGCCGTGTGAACCGTTCACTGATCTATGGAAATGACGGTTATGAGATGGTTTTGAAGAGAATGGGAATCGAAAAGCCGGCGGATTCGGAAGAAGCCGGTGGAGAAAGCTGACAAATATCCAGAACGCACGTACAAAGAAGTACCGGGTACCGATCCATGATGAAGAGGATCAGTACCCGGTCTTCTTTTATGCCATCCGATAGCGCAGTGCCAGATCTGAGGCAGTGCTCATGATCTGACGTAGTGTCTATCATTGGAAGACGGTGATTTTCCGCATGCGATAATAACCACCATGCGGATACATTGTTCGACAAATTGTACAAGCTACGGCTTACATCGTGCCGGGGCTCTCACAATTCTACAGTTATTTATGAAGCTCCCGGATGGAAGGAAGCTGAGCTAGAATGACCCCGGTGAATACGAAGACACATCCGGTCAGTTCCTTCGGTGACATGGAATCGCCGAGGACGATCCAGCCGGATATGGCGGAGATGACCGATTCCAGGCTCATCAGAAGTGAGGCAAGTGTCGGATTGAGGCCCCGCTGTCCGATGATCTGAAGGGTGTAGGCTACTCCGGAGGAAAGAATTCCCGCATAGAGGATAGGCCAGATACACTGTGCGATGGAGGATATGTCAGGAGTCTCCAGAAGAAAGGCAGGGAACACAGAAAGTGTTCCGGATACCAGAAACTGAATACAGGAGAGCTGGATTCCGTTCACGCGTGGAATGAAATGGTCCACCGTCAGGATGTGCATGGCAAACATACAGGAAGAACACAGCGTAAGAAGATCACCGCGGTTCACGGAAAATCCTCCCCGGATACTGAGAAGATAGAATCCGATGACAGCGAGGGCAACCGAAATCCAGACCAGAGGCGGACACTTTTTGTGCAGGAACAGCCCGAAGATCGGCACAAGAATAATGTACAGGGCAGTGATGAACCCGCTCTTTCCTGCGGTTGTGTATTCGAGGCCTGCCTGCTGAAAGCCGCCTGCAAGAAAGAGAAGAATGCCGCACACGATGCCGCAGACACGGAGATCCCGGGTCCGTGATTTCTTCGGACGCATCCCGGGAATCGAAGCGCCGGTGTAGTTCGGAGCTAATGGATCTTTCTTTCCCACCAGAATTGCGACCGGAAGCAGAACGAAAGCGCCAACGTAGAATCTGCAGAAATTATAGGTGAAGGGCGAGATGCTCTTCGCGGCAATGCTCTGCGCCACAAAGGTGGTGCCCCAGATGAGCGCAGCCAGAAGGAGCAGCAGGGAGTGCCGTATTTTCAGGGAATCCCTGGTACGGCAAAGGGCGGCTCTTTTATTCCTTGACGGGGTATCTGATGACATATGAAAACCTCTTGTATTCGTGAAAAAAATAAGTTACGATGTAATTTGTCCTGAAAGAAGGTCACGCAGCCGGCAGGAAAAGCCGGCCTGCGGCTGACAGACTTAATCATCATAGCATCTGAAAATGGAGAATTCAAGGAATGATAGCGATAATTGATTATGATGCGGGGAATATCAGGAGCGTTGAAAAAGCGTTCGTTTCACTCGGACAGGAGGTAACGGTCACCAGGGATGCCGGAGTACTCCGGAGCGCGGATAAAGTGGTCCTTCCTGGAGTCGGGAATTTCGGAGACTGTATGCAGAATCTGGAGAAGTTCGGGCTTGTTCCGGTCATCCGCGAAATCGCATCGAGCGGCAAGCCCTTCCTTGGAATCTGTGTCGGTCTCCAGCTTTTGTTTGAGGAGAGCGAGGAATCGCCGGGTGTGAAGGGCCTCGGGATCCTGAAGGGCAAAATCCTTCGTATCCCTGACGGGGAGAACCGGAAAATTCCCCACATGGGCTGGAATTCGATTCATCTGGTCCGGCAGAACGGTACCGGGAGACTGTTTTGCGGAATCCCTGAACAGTCCTATGTCTATTTTGTGCATTCCTATTACCTGAAAGCCGCAGATGAAAGCATCGTCACTGCTACCACCGAGTACGGCGTGACGATTCATGCATCCGTTGAAAAGGGCAATGTGTTCGCAACCCAGTTCCATCCGGAGAAAAGCTCTGACACCGGACTGGCGATTCTCAGAAACTTTGCCGGACTTTGATAACCAGAACCATGATCCCGGGAAATGGAGTTAAGCAATCAATAATAAGGATCAAAGCGAATACGGATCAAAGCGAATACGGATCCAAGCAATTAAATATTTAAAATACTCATGGAGAATGCTATGTTTACAAAACGAATCATTCCCTGCCTGGACATCAAGAACGGGCGGGTTGTAAAAGGCGTGAACTTTGTAAATCTCAGGGATGCCGGCGATCCGGTGGAGGTTGCAAAGGCCTATGACAGAGAAGGCGCTGACGAAGTCGTTTTTCTCGATATCACCGCTTCCAGTGATCACAGGAACACCGTAGTGGATATGGTCCGGAAGGTGGCTGAGAATGTTTTCATCCCGTTTACGGTCGGCGGCGGCATCCGCACCGTGGAGGATTTCAAGGCGCTTCTTCGTGAGGGCGCAGACAAAATTTCCATAAACTCTTCCGCCATTGAGAACCCGGATCTGATCAGTGAAGCAGCTATGAAGTTCGGCAGCCAGTGCGTCGTTGTGGCGATTGATGCAAGAAAAAGACCTGACGGAGAGGGATGGACGGTTTATAAGCACGGCGGCAGGGTCGATGTGGGCCTCGATGCAGTCGAATGGGCTGCGGAGGCGGAACACCGCGGTGCCGGTGAGATCCTGCTTACCAGCATGGATTGTGACGGCACCAAGGCAGGATATGACCTGGAGCTGACCGGCGCGATTTCCCGGGAGGTTGGAATACCGGTCATCGCTTCCGGAGGCGCCGGAAGCATGGAGGATTTCTACAAAGCGCTGACGGTGGGAGGCGCTGACGCGGCACTGGCGGCATCACTGTTTCATTACAGGGAACTGGAGATCCGGCAGGTCAAGAAGTATCTGCAGGAGCACGGGGTGCCCGTGAGACTGGTCTGAGGCAAGAATTATGACAGGCGGATGAATACAGCAGGAGGGAGCAGGAGATGGCAGGTCTTACCGGAAGCTGGGAAAAAGCCATGAAACCGGAATTTTCCAAGCCGTATTACAGAAAACTCTTTTTTACCGTAAGTCAGGAGTACAGGACGAGAACGATATATCCTCCGGCAGAAGATATTTTCAATGCCTTTCATTTTACGCCGCTGGACCAGGTGAAGGTAGTTATTCTCGGGCAGGATCCGTATCATGAGCCGGGACAGGCTCACGGGCTCTCTTTTTCCGTGAAGCCGGGAATTGAGATCCCCCCTTCCCTTGTAAATATCTATCAGGAGCTTCACGATGATCTCGGGTGTTACATTCCGGATAACGGATATCTGGTCAAGTGGGCGAAGCAGGGCGTTATGATGCTCAACTCGGTTCTGACGGTTCGGGCGCATCAGGCAAATTCTCACCGGAATATCGGGTGGGAGGAGTTTACCGATGCGGCGATCCGTGTACTTGCGGATCAGGACAGGCCGATGGTGTTCATTCTGTGGGGAAAGCCGGCCCAGAGAAAAGCGGAGATGATCTATAATCCGAAGCATCTCGTGCTGAAGTCGCCGCACCCCAGCCCGCTGTCTGCGTACAGAGGCTTTTTTGGAAGCAGACCCTTCTCGAAGACCAACCGGTATCTAGAGGAGAACGGAATAGAGCCCATTGACTGGCAGATCGAGAACATCGCCGGGAAATGAGAAATGCAGACCGGCCGGACCGGGCCCGGGAGATGAGAAATGCAGACCGGCCGGACCGGGCCCGGGAGATGAGAGATACAGACCGGCCGAACCGGGTCCGGGAGATGAGAGATACAGACCGGCCGGATCGGGCACGGGAGCAGGAAATATTAGCAGGAGCACGGATACCATGACAGAGAAAAACTCAAACTCACTCGTAAAAAACGCGTCCGTTCTGATGATTGCGTCCATCATTTCACGCGTCATCGGTCTTCTCTACCGAAGACCTCTCGGAAGTATTCTGGGGTCGGTCGGACTTGGATATTATGGATACGCAAGCAATCTGTATTCGATTCTTCTTCTGATCTCTTCCTACAGCATTCCAATGGCGACGTCAAAGATCATCTCGGAGATGCTTGCAAAGAAGGAGTACAGGGGAGCGCATAAGGTCTTCCGGGGAGCCATGCTCTATGCGGTTATTGTCGGAGGTATCACGGCGCTGATCTGTTTTTTCGGCGGTGCAATTCTTCTCCCGCAGAACCAGCAGAATGCTCTTCCAGCGCTTCGCGCACTGGCACCGACGATTTTTCTTTCCGCGATCCTCGGCGTATTGAGAGGATATTTTCAGGCACACCGGACGATGACGCCCACATCCATCTCGCAAATCCTGGAACAGATCATGAACGCGATCGTCAGCATTCTGGCGGCATGGATTCTGATCCGCAATCTTGCGCCGGAGGGCGGTACGAGAGCTGCTATATACGGAGCCATGGGCGGAACCATCGGAACCGGTGCGGGAGTTTTGGTCGGACTTCTGTTCATGACCTTCGTGTATATGCTGAACAGAGGCTATTTCCGGAGAAAAATCGCACACGACCGCAGATCCACAGAACAGAGTTACCAGGAAATCCTGAAGATGCTTGTTCTGATGATTACGCCGATTATTTTCACCTCATTTATCTACAACTGCAGCGCGTATGCGGACAGCTATCTGTACTCCGCGATCCAGGGATTTAACGGAATGTCTGCGGATTCCATATCTGCTGCCTACGGAGAATACAGCAATTATTATGTTCCCATTGTCTCGATTCCGCTGGCGATGGCCTCCGCCAGTACCTCTGCCATGATGCCCGAGGTATCAGGGAAATACGCAATTGGTCAGCTCGACGAGCTGAACCGCCAGGTAAATCAGACACTTCGTCTGACGATGTTCATCTGCATTCCGTGCATGATCGGACTGACGGTTCTCGCTAATCCGATCATGGGAGTGCTTTTTCCGTCGGCGAGCGAGCTGGCGGAGAAGCTGCTCTTTGCCGGTTCCGTTTTCGTTGTGACCGATTCCTTCTCCATTGTGACGGGAGGTGTGCTTCAGGCGATCGGAAAGCAGCATGTGGCTCTGGTCAATGCAGGAATTTCGCTTGCTGTCAATCTGGCTTCTCTCGCGGTTATGCTGTTCGCAAGACCCGGACTTGATATTTATGCGGTTATGCTCTCCAATATCATTTTCTCGCTGGTATGCTGCTTCCTGAACATTCTGTCCATGAAGAAACACTTAAGAACAAGGCACGAGATCCGGAAAACATATGTGGAGCCTCTGGCATCGTCCGTGATCATGGGGGCTGTCGCCTGGCTCATCTACACGGCGCTGTTCCATCTTACGAGGAGACCGTTCATCGGTCTGCTTGTGGCGATTCTGGTTGCGATTGTTGTCTATCTCGTATCCTATGTCGTCATTTCAAAGACAACAGAGGAGGAGATGTACCGGTTCCCGATGGGAGGGAGAATCGTGAAATTCCTGCGGCTGATCCGGATCTATCACTGATTATGAGAGAAATTTCCCGGTGCTTGAGGACTCCTCGTGCAGCGCTTCAATGAAATCGAGTAGCTTCGCACAATCCCTCTCGCAGTTCGCATTGCCGCAATATCTGGTTTGATGTTTCAAGATCGGGCAGCCAAAGATAAGCTTAAGATCTGCGCTGAAGGAATATTCGATTCGATATTTCAGGATCGTGTAGCGAAAAATAAATTTTTGCAGTGTAAACTGGCGCAACGAGATAAAACACGCTGCGCGAGTTTTATCTCGCTATCGCGACGCTCGCCGCACACGAATACTTCGCATTCGGCTGCGGCTCACTGTTCGCGTAAATAACCGATTCCCGGGCATGTTCGCCCGGGAATTTTGTTACAGAGATATTAATGAATTTTACGCGTTGTTACGCAAGATCTTGTGGTGACTGCATGCAGATGACACTACCTGTACATGATACGACAGAAAAGTAAAAAAGCCTTAAAATAAAGGCTTTTTTTGCTGCGGGAACTGTGATATAATCGGTATCAGTCAGAGAATATAAGGGATTCCCGACTGGTTTTACAGAGGAAAGAGGGAGTATTACAATGAGAGGGGCCAGAAGGAAAGTTACAAAAATATTAATCACTGTTGCGCTTACATTAAGCATGTTTGGCTGTGCAACAAGCGTATTTGCAGCCGGGCGTGATCTGGTAGGCGGAGGAACGAGCAGAACGGTTGTCCGCAATTCGTCGTCATCCACCGGGAACGCTGCTTCTTCTGCGGCTGCCGGTTCCGGCGCAGCAGCTTCAGCATCCACCGGCACACAGACGGTCTCCGGATCTGCGGGCACACAGGCTGCATATGGAAATACCGCTTCGTCAGAACAGCAGAATGCGGGTACGGCCGCAGGCGGGGAACAGAGCACCGCTCCCGCGGTAACGGTCGTTGCAGGAAATGCGGCGACGGGATATATTGATATCATCACGCCGTTCATGGTATTGTTTGTATGGACATTCCTTTTGTTCTGGGCGCTGACGATCACCCTGATCCATCGTGTCAGAGAGAGAAGAAATGCGGTCTATCACGAGGAATATCTGGAATTCCGGAGAACGATGAGCCAGGATATCGATCTTGGCAGCATTATCACCATTTAAATTCAATATCATCAAACCCTCATTGGAGAGATTCGGATGAGGGAATTTGGATGAAGAAGTCATGCAACGAAAAGAGAGACGGGTCTGCCGCGTGAACCTGAGGATTTCACGGCCGACCCGTTATCTTTTGGGAAGAACATCGGACACAAGGGAGGAAAAATGACGGAGCAGAAGAAAGACACCGTTCTGTCTAATGTCCGGCACACGCATTTGCTGGAGGACGGAACAGAGATCACGCATACCCACGAACATACCCACACGCATACACACCAGAATACGAAAGCGGTAGTCAATCGTCTTTCCAGGGCGATTGGTCATCTCACCATGGTGAAGAGAATGGTAGAGGAGGGCAGGGACTGCAGCGATGTTCTGATTCAGCTGGCCGCGGTCAAGTCCGCACTGAACAGTACAGGCAAGGTGATTCTGAAGGATCACCTGGAACACTGCATGGTTGATGCCATTGAGAGCGGAGACATGAAGGAAATCGAAGAGCTGAACAGAGCAATTGATCAATTTATCAAGTGAGGATAAATGAAAATGAGTACATTCGACAGAGAGAACGGGACAGATGTCTCCGAAGAGGAACTGTTCAGGCATTATCAGGCTCAATATGCAGAGACGGAGCCTACACATATCGCAAACAGACTCGGACTTCCTTTTGACTATATCTTTGAGCGGTTCAGCGTCTCTTTTATGGGGAAGGAATACTATGTCTCGCATCCCGGCATGAGGATCGAGGCTGCTGATGGAGAGGATCCATACCGGCTCGAAAGCCTTCCTTCCGGGAGAATCCTGATCGGAAGATATCTTCTTCACGCGACAGTGTTTCCGCAGAATGGGGAATTTATGGCATTCCGGGAACTGCCCAGCGGCGAGGTATATGCGCGGCAGTTTGAGGAACGATGCCTGAGCCGTCTTGCCAGACGGTTTGGAAGCCATCTGGATGAATTCGGGGATATTATGGAATATATCGGCGCGGAGCATATTCACGGCGCAGATGAGGCATGGGAATTTGAATTTCTGGACGGACTGTCCATTCGTTTCTTATTCTGGAGAGGGGACGAGGAGTTTGCGCCAACGGCACAGATTCTGTTTTCCAGCAATTTTCCGGCGGCTTTCGGCACCTATGATCTGGCGGAGATCATTGACACCTGCATGGAGGCATTCGAAAATGTTCTTCAATATCTGAAAAAATAACCCCCCACCCAGCTTCTTTTTTACCGGAGCAGGGACTATCATTGTGTGTGAACGGTGATGCAGGTACTGTCCGCACGCCGGAATATGTAGTTGACACGGGGGATTCTTTTATGCACATTCCAGAAAATTATCTAAGTCCACAGACCTGTGCGGTGATGACCGCAGTGATGATTCCGGTCTGGGTACATGCGGTGAAGAAGATCAAGGTGGAGATTCCGAAGACAAAGATGCCTCTGATGGGGGTGGCTGCGGCATTCTCCTTTGTTGCAATGATGTTCAACGTTCCGTTGCCTGGTGGCACGACGGGACATGCGGTAGGGGGAACGCTGATTGCGCTGCTTCTCGGCCCGAATGCGGCCTGTATCTCGGTGACGATCGCTCTGCTGATACAGGCACTGCTTTTCGGTGACGGCGGGATTCTGGCTTTTGGGGCCAACTGCTTCAATATGGCCTTTGTCCTTCCGTATCTCGGATATGCAATTTACAGTCTGATCCGCAGCCGGACCAGTTCCGAAAAGGGAAGGCTTGTGGCTGCAGGAGTCGGAAGCTATATCGGCATCAATGCCGCGGCGTTCTGCGCGGCCGTTGAGTTCGGCATCCAGCCTGCGCTCTTCCACACGGCGTCCGGTCAGGCTCTGTACTGCCCGTACGGACTGAACATCGCAATACCGGCAATGATGCTCGGACATCTCACTATCGCAGGCATTGTCGAGGTGATCTTCACTGTTGCTGTGCTGGCATATGTACTCCGCACTTCACCGGGGATCTTGCCGGACGCGTCACATGAACAGACGGCCAAGAAGGCAGGGGTAAAGCCGCTGGCGATCCTTTTGGCGGCATTGATCTGTGCGGTGCCGCTTGGACTTCTGGCTACGGGAACGGCATGGGGAGAATGGGGCGCCGATGAGATCGCGTCGGTTGTCAGTGGCGGAAAAGCACTCGGCTATACACCGGCCGGAATGACACAGGGCTTCTCCCTGGAGGCGCTGCTGCCGGATTATTCCATCGCTGGGCTTCCGGATGCAGTCGGATACATTCTTTCCGCACTGATCGGAGTGCTTCTTCTGATCATTATTTTCCGAATCATTGCGGCATCGATGAAGGAGACGGTAGACTTTCACAAGAAGAAAGTATCCGGGGCATCCGCGGATTGAGAGAAAATAGAATATCCGGGAATGAGGATCCGCGCGACTTTGTGTCGGATCCTCATTTCTGCTGCCGCACAGTCTTTGGGCGGTGAGCCATATCCGCTCACACAGTGTGAAGTGGCGGAGTGAACGCTGCAGCAGATCGACGAAGCCGGCCACAAGTGGCTGCTGCGAGTGCTGCGAAGCAGCGGAGCAGCTGGCTTAATACAGTATGCAGCACATTTATTGTTTGGGCGTTTGCTGTACAAACGGGACGCGTGGGGTTAAAATGACTGTCAGGTCTGTTCGACAGGATCGGAAGGCCTGACTGACTATAATCAGGAAGTGTGAGTATAATATGACTGCTGAAGAAAATGAAATCCCCGAGTGGCTTACGGCAGAGGAGAATTACGATCCGCCGGAAGACCGGGACAATTTTATCACAAAAACGATGCTGAAGCTGATTGGGGTTCTGTCCAGCGCGCGGGAGGACGGGAAGATCCGGGTGCGGGGAGCTAGCCCGGCGGTAAAAATTATCTACATTCTGTACTTTATCGTTCTGACAGCGCTCTGCACAAACGCATTTTTTCTGTATTGCATGTTGGCTCTTTGCCTTGCGCGGTATTGCTTTCTTCCTGCAAAAAAGCTTGGAAGAATTCTTCGAAGCGGGATAACTGCAGCGCTTCTGAGCATGCTGATCCTTCTCCCGGCAGTTTTTCTCGGACAGCCGTCGACCATGCTCACGGTTTCCCTGAAGGTGTTTCTTTCTGTCAGCATGCTGACGTTTCTGTCGGTAACGACTCCCTGGAATCGGCTGACAGGCGCACTCAGAGTCTTCCATGTACCGAACATATTTATCTTCACATTTGACATCACGCTGAAATACATTGTGATACTCGGGGACATGTGCGTGAATATGCTGACCGCAATGAAGCTTCGCTCCGTCGGGAGAAACAGGGATAAAAGCAGATCGCTGTCCGGCGTTCTCGGGAGCGTCTTTTTGCGGTCGAGAGAGATGGCGGAGGAGATGTACGGCGCCATGCAGTGCAGAGGATTTGAGGGAGAGTATTATTCTATGAGGAAAAATCTGTTTGCAGGAAGAGACGTGCTGTATATTTTACTGATGGCGGCAGTGACCGCAGGATTTCTCTTTCTGGAAACAGCAGCCTGAACGATTTATGATAGATACGAAATAAAAAAAGGAACAAATAGATGAATGATACATTATTACAGCTGAAGGATATCTGCTATGCGTACGAGGATCATATTGCGCTGCGGTATATCAATCTTGAAATCCGGAGAGGAGAGACCATCATTCTGGAGGGCGCGAACGGAAGTGGGAAATCCACGCTTCTGAAGCTGATCAATGGTCTTGTTTTTGCAAATGAGGGGAGCTACCTATTCGAGGGAAGAGAAATTTCCGAGGAGAGCCTGAAAAATAATAAATTTGCGAAGTGGTTTCACCAGAAAATCGGCTTTGTCTTTCAAAACTCCGATATACAGCTGTTCTGTTCAAATGTCGAGGAGGAAATCGCTTTCGGACCTCTGCAAATGGGATTGGATGAGGAAGCTGTCAGGCAGCGGGTAGATGATGTGATCCGGCTTCTGGATATCGATAAGCTCAGAGACCGGGCACCCTATCATTTGAGCGGAGGCGAGAAGAAGAAGGTCGCAATCGCCTGTATCCTCTCAATGAATCCGGAGATCCTGGTGCTTGATGAGCCGCTGGCGGGACTGGACCGTCCCGCCCAGGAGTGGCTGATTTCGTTTCTTCTGAAGCTGAAGAAAGCAGGGAAAACGATGATCATCGCGACACATAATGAGGAACTCGCGGAACATCTCGCGGACCGGCATATCTTTTTTAATGAAGAGCATGAAGCCGAAGAGCTTCAGGTGTTTTACCACACACACAGGCACTGCCACGTCCTTCATCCGAAGTCGGAGGAGGAAGAAATGCTTGTGGAGGAGGGAATTGAACACCATACGCACACGGAGGAAGAACTGTCCGGAGATCTGTGATCCGGCGCCTGCTTCAGGATTTGCGCCATTCCTGGTGATAAGCAAGCATCCGGTACGTGATCTGTGCCATTCCCTGTGCTTAAGCGGACACCCGGTACGCGGTCTGAGCTGTTAGGGGAGCGGTGTACAGGACTGCAGATCTGCATGTGAACCACCCATGCTGAAGCTTTTTCGCTTCCAGTTCTGTTGCGTGGCGGCTTTCCTTCGACAGCAGATCTGCGTGCGAACCACCCATGCTGAAGGACGCTTTAGTACTCACGAAGTACCTGAAAAATATAAAATTTCAGGTAGTAGGAGTCGTCTTCCGCCCCAAACAGGATCGGATGATCCGGAGCCTGGGTGCGGAATTCAGCCTGGCGGAGACGGACATGAGCATCTCTGGCTGCCTGGGCAATAGTCCGGGCAAAGAGCTCCTGATCCATGAAGTGGGAGCAGGAACAGGTCGCAAGGAATCCGCCGTCCTTTACCAGGCGCATTCCCCGGAGGTTGATTTCGCGGTAGCCCTTTGCGGCAGCCTTGATGGAATTCCTTGATTTTGTGAATGCGGGCGGATCCAGGATTACGACGTCGAACTGCCTGCCTTCTTTTTCGAGCTCCGGAAGGAGATCGAAGACATCGGCAACCTGATAATCAATCCGGTCGGCCAGGCCGTTGATTTCGGCGTTTTTTCTGGCCTGCTCGATGGCCGTATCTGACGCATCTACCGAGAGAACGTGCTTTGCGCCGGCAGACGCCGCGTTCAGTCCGAAGGAGCCGGTGTGTGTGAAACAGTCGAGAACCTCCGCGTTCCGGCAGATGGGCCAGATGGCTTTCCGGTTCAGCTTCTGATCCAGAAAGAATCCGGTCTTCTGGCCGTCGCGAACGTCTACTATATAGCGGATGCCGTTTTCTGTGATGCGGACATTTGTGTCAAAGGGAGCAGAGAGGAAACCTTTGATTCTCGGCAGCCCTTCCTTTTCACGCACCCTGGCATCGCTTCGCTCAAAGATGCCGCGGATCCGGATGCCGTCCTCTTTCAGCACTTCGACCAGCGCCTTCAATATGAGATCCTTCAGACGGTCGATACCAAGTGCCAGGGATTCCACAACGAGGATGTCCTCGTATTTATCGACGGTCAGACCGGGCAGACCGTCCGCATCTCCGAAGATGATCCGGCAGCTGGAGGTATCAATCACCTGCTTCCGGTAATTCCACGACGCCCGGACTCTTTCCTTCAGGAGTGCGGGAGTGACCTTCTCGTCCTTTCTTCTTGTAAGCATCCGGATTCGTATCCTTGAAACGGTATTGATAAAACCATAGCCCATAAAATACCCGTCAAAGTCCTGAACGCAGACAATGCCTCCGTTCGTGAAGCTTCCGGCAACGGCGGCAACCTCATTGTCGAATACCCAGAAGCCTCCCTTTTTCAAGGTCCTGCCTTCTCCCTTTTTCAGGGTAACAGATGCGCCTTCGGCCAGATCATGTTCCGATTCTGTATCTATCGTCATGTCAAGTATATTCTCAAGCTGTTGGACTTCTTTGATTTCGCTCATTCTGCCTCCTGTATCTCCGGAAATGAAATATTCTATCGCATGGGAATGCTCTGCCGCCTGGCACAGCTGATTTTGCTTCTGCGTCAATATCCGGGTGCCTTCCATGAACGATCTTCAACTCGCGTGAAATTTTTAAAATGCACCTGAATTTATTCGAATTCTAACATAGGCTATAGTAAATAACAAGTCGTATGAACTGCCCCTTCCATTGAGCGGAGGCTTACCGGAAGGAGGCTTGTTAACCCGGATGAACCCGGATGAAGCATAGATAAAAAAACCTTTTAAAACAGTCTTTGCTATGATATAATCAATTGGAAATACCGGAAACAGGTATGCGAATAACGAGGAGGCAGAAAATGAAGCATATTAAAACATTAAATACAAGAAATCTTCAGAACTCAGTTAAGGACGGCGGATGTGGCGAGTGCCAGACATCCTGTCAGTCTGCATGCAAGACATCCTGCACAGTAGGCAATCAGACCTGCGAGCATGCAGCGAAGTAATTTTTGCATAACCGAACAAGTACAATGATGAGGTGTTCCTGTTCCAGCCGGAGCGGGAACACCTTCTTCTTGTAAGACCAGATGAAAGTTAGGAGAGCATTTTTGATACATTTATATAAAAACAACGGATACAATATCTGCCTGGACGTGAACAGCGGATCGGTTCATGTCATTGATGATCTCACCTACGATGTCCTTGAACGGATGGATCAGGGAAAGAGTGCGGATGAGATCCAGCAGGAGCTTTCCGGAAGATATGATACGTCAGATATCTCGGAGGCAATCAGCGAATGTGATATGCTGAAACGCCAGGGAATGCTGTTTTCAGAGGATTCCTACCGGGGAGCCATCGAGCATTTTTCGGAGCGTCCTACTGTAGTGAAGGCTCTGTGCCTTCAGATCGCTCACGACTGTAACCTCGCCTGCCGCTACTGTTTTGCGGATGAAGGCGAATATCACGGAAAGCGCGGACTGATGTCATACGAGGTCGGACGGAAGGCTCTGGATTTTCTGATCCGAAGCTCCGGAAACCGGCACAATCTTGAGGTGGATTTCTTCGGCGGAGAACCGACCATGAACTGGCAGGTGGTCAAGGACCTCGTTGCATATGGCAGATCCAGAGAGAAGGAATGCAACAAGAAGTTCCGGTTCACGCTGACCACGAATGGTGTCCTTGTCAATGAAGAAATCATGGATTTCTGTGACCGTGAGATGGGCAATGTGGTAATGTCCGTAGATGGCAGGAAATCGGTTCATGATCACATGCGCCCCTTCCGCGGGGGAAAGGGAAGCTATGATGTCATCATCCCGAAATTCCAGGAATGGGCGGAGAGAAGACATCAGGACAAGTACTATGTAAGAGGGACCTTTACTCATTATAATCTTGACTTTGCGGCGGATGTTCTTTCTCTTGCGGATCTCGGCTTCAAGCAGATCTCGATGGAGCCGGTTGTGGCACCGCCAACCGAGGATTATGCAATTCGTGAAGAGGATATTCCGAAGATCTGCGAGCAGTATGACATTCTCGCAAAGGAGATGATCCGGCGCGCGAAGGAGGGAAGAGGCTTCAATTTCTTCCACTTCATGATTGATCTCTCCGGCGGGCCCTGTGTATACAAGAGGCTCTCAGGCTGCGGATCCGGAGGAGAATATCTGGCGGTTTCCCCTTGGGGAGAGCTCTATCCCTGTCATCAGTTCGACGGCAATCCGGACTTTATTCTGGGAAATGTGGATGAGGGAATTCTCCGCCCGGATCTTGTACAGGAATTCAAGAAGGTAAATGTATATTCCAAGCCGGAATGCACGGCGTGCTTCTCAAGATTTTACTGTTCCGGCGGCTGCGCGGCGAATTCCTATAATTTTACCGGGGGAATCAACGACGTTTACAGAATCGGCTGCGAGCTTCAGAGAAAGCGGGTAGAGTGCGCACTGATGATCAAGGCCGCTCTCGCGGATGACGAGGGCAACACCGAGATGAAGATAGACGGGACAGATTGATAAAAGAAATTGTAACAAGAGGGAAAAAGAGATGAAAAAGAAACAGAGCATAGCGGTGCTGATTATCACAGCCGTTCTAACAGTGCTTCTCGGATATACGGTAATATTCGGATGGGGAAGCCACCACACAGGAGCAATGAAGAATATCCGGACCGGACTTGATCTTTCCGGAGGCGTCAGCATCACATATGAGGCGACGGAATCTAATCCGTCCGCGGAGGACATGTCGGACACCATCTACAAACTTCAGCAGAGGGTGACCACATACAGCACCGAGGCGAATGTATATCAGCAGGGTCTTAACCGGATCAACGTCGAAATTCCGGGCGTCACAAACGCGAATGAGATTCTGGACGCACTCGGAACACCGGGTTCCCTGACATTCCAGGACGGGAGCGGCAACACGGTGCTCGAGGGTACGGATATCGCGGACGCACAGGGTGTGTCCACGACGAAGCAGAGCACGGGCGCGCGAGAGTATGTCGTTGAGCTGACAATGACAAGCGCGGGAGCAGAGAAATTCCAGAAGGCGACCGCTGCGAACATAGGCAAGCAGATTTCCATTATCTACGATGGTCAGACGGTAAGCTCGCCGACCGTACAGAATGAAATCAGCGGCGGAAAGGCACAGATCACCGGCATGAGTTCCCTGGAGGAGGCACAGAAGCTTGCGTCCTTCATCCGTATCGGTTCTCTGTCCCTGGAACTGAAGGAGATTTACTCGAACGTAGTCGGAGCGTCTCTCGGTCAGGAGGCACTGACAACGAGTATTACTGCCGGCATCATCGGACTTCTGCTGGTGGCGCTGTTTATGATCATCATTTTCCGGATGTCGGGTGTGGCGGCCGCCTGGGCTCTGGTCATCTTCACCTTCCTTGACCTCGGCTTCATGAACGCCTTTGATCTGACACTTACGCTGCCTGGTATCGCGGGTCTGATTCTGACCATAGGAATGGCAGTGGACGCGAATGTCATCATTTACACGCGTGTAAGAGAAGAGCTGGCAACCGGTGTAACTCTCTATCGGGCGCTGAAGGCCGGCTTCCACAAGGCGTTTTCCGCAATTTTTGACGGACAGATCACTACTCTGATCGCGGCTGCTGTGCTTTATATTATGGGAACCGGTACGATCCGCGGATTCGCTACGACACTGGCAATCGGAACAATCCTTTCCATGTTCACGGCTCTTGCGATCTCCAGATGGCTGAGCTACGCATTTTACGGGGTCGGAATCCGGAATACGCGCTTCTACGGAACAACGACACACAAGAAAAACTTCCGTTTCGTTGAGAAGAGAGCCGTTACCATGACCATCGGCCTTATCCTGATGATTTCTGTACCGGTCGGCATGATCATGTACAGTGCAAAGGGAAAGCGCGCGATGAATTACAGCCTGGATTTCATCGGTGGAACTGCTACTACGGTTGATTTCGGAAAGGAGATGAGTCTGACCGATCTGGACAATGAAGTCGCTCCGGTGGTTTCGAAAGTAACCGGCAACAGCGACGTACAGTTCCAGAAGATATCCGGCAGCAACCAGGTCGTGATCAAGACCACAGAGCTTGATGCCGACGAAAGGCAGGCACTGAATGATGCTCTTGCCAAGAACTTCAGCACGATCGATGAGTCAAAGATTACAGCGGAGAATATTTCTTCCACGATTTCCGGAGAAATGAGGAGAAATGCGATTCTTGCGGTTATCATATCCGTTATCTGCATGCTCTTCTATATCTTTGTCCGGTTCCGTGATATCCGTTTCGCATCCAGCGCGGTTCTGGCGCTGTGTCATGATATCCTGGTAGTCGTTGCCTTTTATGTGTGGTCAAGAGCTGCGGTGGGAAGTACATTCATCGCCGTCATGCTTACGATCCTCGGATATTCCATTAACTCGACCATCGTTATCTTTGATCGTGTCCGTGAGAATATCCCGATCATGAGGGGAACCAGCTACAAGGAAATCGTTAACGCGTCCATTACACAGACGCTGACCCGAAGCCTGTACTCCAACATCACAACTCTTATCACCATTGTGGTGCTGTTTATCATGGGAGTAAGCTCGGTGCGTTCGTTTGCGCTTCCGATCATTATCGGTCTGGTAGCCGGCGCGTATTCTTCCATCTTTATCACCGGACCGCTCTGGTACATGATGAAGACCAGGAATGGAAGGAACGATCTTGCACCCGCCGCACAGGGAGCGTCAGGCAGGACCGCAGGAGGAGAGAAGAAGGCATCGGGAGATTCTTCAGATGTTCCCGGGACCGGCAGAAAGAAACATGTCAAAAAGGACAGGAGTGAGCTTTCAAGCGTGAAGCCGAAGAAAGGCAGAAACAGAAAGTTCTGAATCATAAAACTCTGAGAGGACGAGGGCAGTGGCTTCCGTCCGACGGCAGAACAGACGGCAGGCATCCGGACAGGGTCCGGGTGCCTGTCTTACTGTATAAGTCCAGTCGCAATGTTTTTGACCCACGGGGAGCTTGCTCACCAGTGGGCAAGAATATTAGCGACGACAACAGGTATGAGCACGAAGTGACGCGTAAGCGGCACGGAAGTGTGAATGCCTGTTAGCGGCACGGAAGCTGCGAAGCAGCGAAGTGACGCGGGGACTTATACAGTGTGTGGCACGACTTATCGTATGGCCGTTACTGTACACAAACAATCCCCGAAAGGAAAGAAGAATGGAAGAGAAGTGGGTGGTCGCCGCAAAACGGGCGGATTTTGGCGGTATCGGGAGAAGACTTCATCTGGATCCGGTTATCGTGCGGCTGATTCGTAATCGCGATGTCTTTACGGAGAAGGATGATCCGGAAGTTGCGGATAGAAAAATCCGGAAATATCTGGACGGAGGGCTGTCTGACCTGTATGATCCGTCACGCATGAAGGACATGGAGAGAGGCAGCGGAGTCATCTTTGACGCAATACGAGACAGGCAGAAGATCCGGATTATCGGAGACTATGACATCGATGGGATCATGTCGTCCTGCATTTTGGTCACCGGTCTCAGAATACTGGGAGCGGATGTGTCGGTGAGAATACCGGACCGTATCCGGAACGGATATGGTCTGAATGAAAGCCTTGTGCGGGACGCTCATGAGGACGGCATTAATCTGATTGTTACCTGTGATAATGGGATCGCCGCGGCAGAACAGATCCGTCTGGCCCATGAACTTGGAATGAAAGCTGTTGTGACGGATCATCATGCCATCCCATTTCGGGAGACGGAGAATGGAGAAATGGAATATCTGCTTCCTCCGGCAGATGCGGTGATCAATCCGCACCGCGCAGATGATTCTTATCCCTTTGACGGTCTCTGCGGAGCAGGAGTTGCATTTAAGCTGATCTGTTACATGTACGACCAGGCAGATATTGCGAACCGTGAGGAGGAGAAAGACAAGCTTCTGGAATTCGCGGCGATTGCAACCGTCGGTGATGTGATGGATCTGAGAGATGAAAACCGTATTTTGGTGCGGGAGGGACTGAAACGTCTGCATCGGACTGCAAATCCGGGCCTCTGTGCACTCGCAGAGCAATGCGGGCTGGAAAAGGAGGAAATCGGAACCTATCACATCGGTTTTATCCTCGGACCATGCCTGAACGCGAGTGGCAGGCTGGACAGCGCCGAGCGGGCACTTCGGATGCTCCTGACGGACAGCCGGAAGGAAGCGGAAGAGCTGGCAGCCGATCTGGTCAGCCTGAATGCCAGCCGAAAGGATATGACGGCAGAAGGACTGGAGACGGCACTCGAGATGGTGGAGAGCTCCGATCTGAAGAAGGACAGGGTTCTTGTCGTATATCTTCCGGAATGCCATCAGAGCCTGGCCGGCATCATCGCCGGACGGCTTAGGGAGCATTACTACAGGCCGGCTTTTGTACTTACCGGCACCGATGAGGTCAAAGGATCCGGACGTTCCATTGAAACCTATTCGATGTATGAGGAACTCTGCAGGGTTCGCGATGTATTTACAAAATTCGGCGGGCACCCCATGGCTGCAGGCGTGTCTCTTCCTGCAGAAAAGGTCGGGGAATTCCGCAGAAGAATTAACGAGGTCTGTACCCTCACCCCGGAGCAGCTGACGCCAAAGACGGTCATCGATGTTGCAATGCCGGTTTCCTACATACGGGAGGATCTGATCCGGCAGATGAAAATGCTGGAGCCGTGCGGCAAGGGGAATAGTCGGCCTGTTTTCGCGGAGAGTCAGATGCAAATTCAGTCGCCCAGAGTATTCGGGAAAAACCGGAATGTGTGCAAGATGAAGCTGTCAGACCGGAACGGATACAGGATTGACGCCGTCTGGTTCGGTGATGCAGACGAGTTCGTCCGCAGCGCGTCCGGACGGACGATATCGGTTACCTATTATCCGGAGATTGATACCTGGCAGGGAAGAAACCGTCTTCAGGTACGTATTCTGTCTTATCGGTGAGGATAATGACTGTTTTATTTACGCGAACAGTGAGCCGCAGCCGAATGCGAAGTATTAGTGTGCGGCGAGCGTCACGATAGCGAGATAAAACTCGCGCAGCGTGTTTTATCTCGTTACAGAAACAGTAACAACGGTAACGGCGTGTGTACGTGAGGGCAGTAAATATTGCGGCGGCAGAAATTTGATGCTATACTGAGGTTTACGGTCACCCGAAGAAGACAGAACAGGAGATAAAACAGGATGAAAGAGTTAAAAGATTATGTAACTACAATTCCGGATTTTCCGGAACCGGGTATTATGTTCAGAGATATCACCAGTATCCTTGACGACGCGGACGGCCTGCAGCTTGCCATTAATACACTTCAGAAGTTTCTTGAAGGATTGGATGTGGATGTAATCGCCGGAACTGAGTCCAGGGGATTTATCTTCGGTATGCCGATCGCGTATAACCTGCACAAGCCTTTTGTGCTCATCCGCAAGAAGGGCAAGCTTCCGAGGGAGACAATTTCGGAGACCTACGATCTTGAGTATGGTCAGGCGACGATCGAAATCCATAAGGATTCCATCCGGCCGGGGCAGAAGGTTGTGCTTGTCGATGACCTGATTGCGACCGGCGGCACGATCGAGGCAGCCGCGCATCTGGTTGAGAGACTTGGCGGAGAAGTGGTCAAAATGATTTTTGTCATGGAGCTTGCCGGACTTAAGGGAAGAGAGCGCCTGTCAAAGTATGATATTGATTCTGCCATTATTTATGAAGGAAAATAATTTCCGCGGCTGATTTTTGTTTACAGGAGCTTTGCGATAGCGGGGGAAACGTGTGAAAGGCATTTTGCCCCGCTTTTCCGGTATGCGGGGTCTGGAGAACATCATATGGATAACACGCAGAAATTAAACCCGATCGATAGAGAAAAGCTGCGCAGGGAAGATGAAAAGCTGAAGAAGGATGTGGCAGAGGTTGATGCAAGCCTCAAGACCATGGAAGATTTCTCGTCTCCGGAAAAGCTCTATGAGGAACTGGTCCGGAGCGTCAAAAAATACCATCCTTCTACGGATTTGTCCATGATTGAGAAGGCGTACAGGGTTGCGTCGGATGCTCATAAGGATCAGAAGAGAAAATCCGGCGAGCCGTACATCATTCATCCCCTTTGCGTTGGCATCATTCTTGCGGATCTTGAACTGGATAAGGAGTCCATTGCCGCAGGGCTGCTTCATGATGTTGTTGAGGATACAGTGCTTACCAAGGAACAGGTCGCCGAACTTTTCGGCGATGAAGTTGCACTGATCGTAGACGGCGTGACGAAGCTCGGTCAGCTGAGCTATTCGGCGGACAAGGTGGAGGAGCAGGCAGAGAATCTGCGTAAGATGTTTCTGGCTATGGCGAAGGATATCCGCGTCATCATGGTCAAGCTGGCGGACCGCCTGCATAACATGCGGACACTGCAGTATATGCGGCCTGAGAAGCAGCTGGAAAAGGCCAGAGAAACCATCGATATCTATTCCCCCATCGCGCAGAGACTCGGTCTTGCGAAAATCAAGAATGAGCTGGATGACCTCTCCCTGAAATATCTGGAGCCGGAGGCATACTATGATCTCGTGCACCAGATTAATCAGAAGAAATCCGAGCGAGAAGCCTTTGTCGAGGAAATCGTCGAGGAAGTAAGAGTTCAGATTGAAGATGCCGGAATTGAGGCACAGATTTACGGAAGAGCCAAGCATTTCTTCAGCATCTACAAGAAAATGGTCAACCAGCACAAGACGCTGGATCAGATCTACGATCTGTTTGCGGTTCGCATCATTGTGGAGACGGTGAAGGACTGTTATGCTGCTCTCGGGGTCATTCATGAGATGTACACCCCGGTTCCCGGACGCTTCAAGGATTATATTGCCATGCCGAAGCCGAATATGTATCAGTCTCTTCATACGACGCTGATCGGACCGAACGGAACCCCGTTTGAGATACAAATCCGGACCTTCGAGATGCACCGGGTGGCGGAATATGGTATTGCTGCGCATTGGAAATACAAGGAGGCATCGGACGGCAAGACGCCGGGGCCTGAGCAGGAAGAGGAGAAGTTGAACTGGCTGCGTCAGATTCTGGAATGGCAGCAGGATCTGTCGGACAACAGAGAGTTCATGAGCCTTCTGAAAAGTGATCTGAATCTGTTTAATGAAAATGTCTATGTGTTCTCACCGGCCGGCGATGTGAAGACACTGCCGGCGGGGTCTTGTACCATTGACTTTGCCTATTCGGTACATTCTGCGGTCGGGAACCGGATGGTCGGTGCCAGAGTGAATGGTAAGCTTGTTCCCATCGAGACCGAGCTTCACAACGGCGACCGTGTCGAGATCATAACCTCGCAGAACTCAAAGGGACCAAGCCGAGACTGGCTGAAGGTCGTGAAGAGCACACAGGCGAAGAACCGCATCAACAAATGGTTCCGGGAAGAGAAGAAGGAAGACAATATTCTCCGCGGGAAGGAACTTCTGACCAGTTATGCCCATTCGAAGGGGCGGACGATCAGTGATCTTCTGAAGCCGGCTTACATCGAAAAGGTGATGCACAAGTATGGCTTTCAGGACTGGGATTCCGTTCTGGCAGCGATCGGGCATGGCGGCCTGAAGGAAGGCCAGGTCATGAACAAGCTGGTTGAGTGCATGGAGCGGGACCGCAAGATGCAGATGACCGATCAGGATGTTCTGGACGCGGCCGCGGCGAACGCGCAGTCTCAGGATAAGGCAGGTGTGAATGATCCTGAGGTTCTGAAGCACAAGGGCGGGATAACTGTACGGGGCATTCATGACGTCGCGGTGCGTTTTTCCAAGTGCTGCAGCCCGATTCCGGGAGACGAAATCGTCGGATTTGTGACGCGGGGCCGGGGGATTACCATCCATAGGACAGACTGCATCAACATCATGAACCTCCCGGAGGCGGAACGAAGCAGGCTGATCGAAGCGGAATGGGCACCGGAGCAGGACAAGGGAGAGTCTTATTCTGTCAGCATCGTGCTTTACGCGAACAACCGCACGGGACTTCTGGTTGATATTTCCAAGATCTTTACCGAACGCGACATCGATGTATCGGCGATGAATGTGCGGACGAGCAAGCAGGGCACGGCTACTATCGATATGACCTTCCATGTGAGAAGTACAAATGAGCTGCGTGATCTTACCGAGAAGCTTCGTCAGATACCAAATGTTCTGGACGTAGAGCGGCAGAAGGGATAAAAATCTTATTTACGCGAACAGTGAGCCGCAGCCGAATGCGAAGTATTCGTGTGCGGCGAGCGTCGCGATAGCGAGATAAAACTCGCGCAGCGTGTTTTATCTCGTTTTATACAGAGCAGGAGAAGATTTATGTCTGAGATGGAAGTACAGAGCATGGTTCTCGGCATGGTCCAGACCAATGTATATCTGGTGAAAAACAAGACGACAGGCGAACTTCTGGTGGTGGATCCTGCGGACAGTCCGGATCGTATCACGCGGAAAGCCGGGGAAATGGATGGGAAGCCGGCAGCCATTCTGCTGACACACGGCCATTTTGATCATATCGGCGCCTGTGCGGCGCTTCGCGCAAAATATGGAATCATGGTTTATGCCGAGGAGCATGAAAAAGAGGTTCTGATGGATACGTCGAAGAATCTTTCTGGCTCCTGGGCATCTCCGGTCACGCTTGAAGCGGATCGTTATGTGAAGGACGGAGACATTCTGCGGCTCGCAGGTTTTGAGATTCACGTATATCACACCCCGGGACATACCATAGGGAGCTGCTGTTATTATTTCCCGGAGGAGAAAGCGCTGTTCAGCGGCGACACTCTGTTTTGTGAATCCTACGGAAGAACTGACCTTCCGACCGGAAGCAGTCATGATATGGAGGAAAGCGTTCAACGCATTTTGAGAGAAATTCCGCCGGATACCGCCGTTTATACCGGCCATGAGATGTTTACGACGATTGCCCGTGAACGGAAGTATAATCCGCTCGCCCGGTGACCGGAAATGAGGTGAAAGGTGCCTGCCAGATTTACGCTGCAATTCAATCAACGAGAATATGAATACGATGTCTATAACCTGATCCGTGCATTTTTTCCCTTATCGGAGATTACAATATGGTACGAGGGAGAGGAACGTCCCGAGGGGGATTTTGACGAGGATTTTGTGATCACCTATTACAGAACGTATGTCTCCTTTTCCTATGGCTCGAGGCGGGAGGAATGTTCCTTTTCCGATCCGGATGACAGGATTCATACGAAGAATGAGCTGAAGCAGCTTATCTACAGGACTTTATCGGACGCAACCGGGATTACGCTTCCGTGGGGGGATCTTACGGGTATACGCCCGACAAAGATCGCGATGAAGCTCCTGGAGGAGGGCCGGACCGATGAGGAAATCAGCCGCGAAATGCGGGAGAATTACTTCACATCGGACAGTAAGATCCGGCTGTCTCTTTCTGTGATACACAGAGAGAAGGATATTCTCGACAGGATGCACCTCAAGAAGGGCTACAGCCTTTATGTGGGCATTCCGTTCTGTCCGACCATCTGTCTGTATTGTTCGTTCGGCTCGCACCGGCTGGATCTCTGCCGGAAAATGGAGGAGCCGTATTTTCATGCCATGTACCGGGAGCTGGCATTTATTGCTGACGAGATGAGAGATTTTACCCTGGACACGGTCTATATCGGCGGCGGCACGCCGACCTCGGTCTCGGCGGAGCGTCTTGATGAGCTGCTGTCGGTTCTCGACCGGGAGTTTGATCTGCATCACCTGGCAGAATTTACCGTGGAGGCAGGACGTCCGGATACGATCACGGAGGATAAGCTCCGCGTGCTTCAAAAATATCCGGTGAGCCGCATTTCCATCAATCCGCAGACGATGAATCAGAAGACGCTGGATCTGATCGGCAGGAAACACACGGTAGAAGAGACAATCGAGAAGTTCCGGCTCGCGCGCAGAATGGGATTTGACAATATCAATATGGACCTGATCGTCGGTCTTCCCGGGGAGGAAGCAGACGAGGTGAGCCACACGCTGGAGGAGATCCGGAAACTGGATCCCGACAGCTTCACGATACATTCGCTTGCGCTGAAACGCGCGACGCGGCTGAATCTCTTCAAGGAGGAGTATGAACCAATTTCCTTCCGCAATTCCACGGAAATTATGAACCGCACACAGGCCTGCGCTGAAGAGATGGGAATGAGCCCTTATTATCTGTACCGCTACAAGAATATGGCGGGAAATTTCGAAAATGTCGGATATGCCAAGCCCGGTAAGGCGGGGATCTACAATATTCTGATCATGGAAGAAAAACAGAGTATTCTGGCAGCCGGTTCCGGAGCCTCCACAAAATTTGTTTTTGAGGACGGGAAGCGGATTGAGCGCGCCGAAAATGTAAAGGATCTTCAGAACTATACAGAGCGTATCGAGGAGATGTGCCGGCGCAAGAAAATTGGGATTGATTCTTATCTGAGGCAGTGAATACAAGGTATGAAGAAGAAAGACAGCAAATCCGGTGAAGTGAAGGACGGAAAAAAGGGGAAAGAGAAGAATCCAAAGAAGAAGCATAAGACGCGGGACGGACAGAAAACGTCAGACAGGCACAAGGCGCATGACGGGCAGAAAATGTCAGGCCGGGACAAGACGAAGAACGGGAAGAAAAAAGCGGACATAGAGGCGCTGAACGGGCCGAAACGATCTAAGACACAGAATAAGATTGCCGCCTATCACAATACCCGTCATCTGTTCGGCGCAAATATGTCTGAACAGCTGGAACACGGAGAAAATGTCAGCAGTCTTGCGTATGAGGTCGGCCGTGAGCTTGGACTGTCTGATAGGGAGTGCGAAGATCTGATCATCGCGGGATTTTTCCACGATATCGGAAAGGCTCAGATCTCGAACGAGGCGCAGGGAAGGGATTGCATGCTGGTGGAGGAGATGAATTCTGTCCGGCAGCACCCGAAGGCAGGATACGAAATACTGAAGCGCCACGGCTTCTCGGAGGAGATCTGCAGGGAAGTCCTGTACCACCATGAGAATATGGACGGGAGTGGCTATCCGGAGAGCCTGGAGGGGGCCAATATCCCGCTGGGGGCTTGCATTCTCCGTGTCTGTGATGTATTCTGTGCATTGATTCAGGATCGTCCTTATCGGAGTGCGTTTCCGCCCGAAACCGCTATGAAAATGATGATTGAAGAAGTGGAAAAGTATAATCTGAAAGTTTTTCTGGCATTCCAGCGGGTTCTGCACAGGAGTCCGGACGGCAGCATTGCCTTGCCTGAGGTACGGCCGGAAGTGAGAGGAGTTTGGAAGAAATTATGAAGCTTACAAAAAAACCTGTGACAGGAATGAAGGATATTCTCCCCCGGGAGATGGAAATCCGCAATTATGTGATTGGCCTGATCAACGACACCTATTCCAGATTCGGCTTCACGCCGATCGAAACTCCGTGTGTGGAGCATATTGAGAATCTGAACAGCAAGCAGGGCGGAGAGAATGAGAAGCTGATTTTCAAGATCCTGAAGAGAGGTGAGAAACTGAAGCTGGCAGAGGCAGAATCTGAGGCGGATCTCGTGGACAGCGGACTCAGATATGATCTGACATTGCCGCTTTCCCGTTTTTATGCCAATAACGCGAATGAACTTCCGAGCCCTTTCAAAGCGCTTCAGACAGGAAACGTGTTCCGGGCGGACCGCCCACAGAGAGGAAGATTCCGTCAGTTCAGACAGTGTGACATTGACATCCTCGGTGAATCCTCGAATCTTGCTGAGATCGAGCTTATTCTTGCCACGACCACACTGCTCGGGAAACTGGATTTCCGGAACTTCACAATCCGCATCAATGACCGCCGCATTCTGAAAGCAATGGCCGCGTACAGCGGTTTTCCGGAAGAATCTTACGATGAAGTCTTCATCATCCTTGACAAGATGGACAAGATCGGGCTGGATGGAGTGGAGAAGGAACTTCTGGAATCCGGATACGAGAAGGAATCCGTGGACAAATATCTGGAGCTGTTCCGCATCATCACTCCGGACGCTGCAGGGGTGAGGACGGCAAAGGAAAAGCTGACGGGCTTCCTGGATCCGGAATACGCGGATGGCCTGATCACCATTATGAACAGTGTCGACGCGGTCAAAACCGCTGATTTCCGCATGAAATTTGACCCGACACTTGTGCGGGGCATGTCCTACTATACAGGTCCGATCTTTGAGATCTCAATGGATGAATTCGGCAGCTCCGTCGGAGGCGGCGGAAGGTATGATGAGATGGTCGGAAAGTTCATCGGACAGCCGGTACCCGCAGTTGGTTTTTCCATCGGCTTTGAGCGGATCGTCATGCTGCTTCTGGAACGTGGATATCAGGTTCCGGGAACTGCTGTGAAGAAGGCATATCTCATCGAGAAAAAATGCTCCGGCGAGAAGATTCAGGAGACAGTCCGCAGAGCCATGCAGGAAAGAGCAGAAGGCAAGACCGTGAATCTTCTGGTCATGAAGAAAAATAAAAAATTCCAGAAAGAACAGCTGACGGCAGAGGGATACACAGAAATAGAAGAGATTTATACTGTATAAGCTCTTCGAAAACGCAGACAGGATCGTCACGCGCGAAGCGTGTGAAAGAGACTGGATGCGATTTCGAAGGCAACAGGTATGAGCGTGAAGCCGTGTGAAACACGGCGAAAACGCGAATGCCTGTAGGATTGCGGGAGTGCGAAGCACGGAGCAATCCGTAGCTTATACAGTTATTAAATAAGCTCTTCGAAGACGCAGACAGAATCTGATATAAAAGAAAATAAGGAGACAATTAACCATGGCGGAAAGTATGAAGGGAATGAAACGAACCTGCAGAGCTGCGGAGGTCACTGCGGATATGATCGGCAGCGAAGTGACTCTGATGGGCTGGGTACAGAAGAGCCGCAACAAGGGCGGTATTATTTTCGTGGACCTCAGAGATCGTTCCGGAATCATGCAGCTGATTTTTGACAGTAAGGAGACCGAGGAGGAGTGCTTCAGCAAGGCGACAAAGCTCCGGTCGGAATTTGTAATTGCGGTAAGGGGAACCGTCCGGAAACGTGAGGGAGCGGTGAATGAGAAGCTTGCGACCGGATCGATGGAGGTTCTCGTCAATTACCTGAGAATTCTGGCAGAGTCCGAGACACCGCCATTTCCGATCGAGGAGAACAGCAAGACGAAGGATGAGATTCGTCTTGCTCATCGATATCTCGACCTTCGTCGACCGGATCTCCAGAGAAATATGAAGCTTCGTTCCGATGTGGCTTATTATACACGTGAGTTTTTCCACGATGAAGGATTCATGGAGATCGAGACGCCTATGCTTGGCAAGAGTACCCCTGAGGGTGCCCGTGACTACCTCGTTCCGAGCCGGATTCATCCCGGAAGTTTTTATGCGCTGCCGCAGTCTCCACAGCTGTTCAAGCAGCTTCTGATGTGCTCAGGGTATGACCGGTATATTCAGCTAGCCAGGTGTTTCCGTGATGAGGATCTTCGTGCGGACCGCCAGCCGGAGTTCACACAGATCGATATGGAGCTGTCCTTCGTAGATGTGGATGATGTCATCGATGTCAATGAAAGATATCTGAAATACCTGTTCAAGAAGACGCTGAATGTTGATGTTCCAACACCTATCCCGAGAATGACCTGGATTGAGGCGATGAACCGCTTTGGGTCAGATAAGCCGGATGTCCGCTTCGGTCTTGAGCTTGTGGATGTGTCAGAGGTTGTAAAAGATTTTGACTTTGCGGTATTTAAAAACGCTCTGGCGTTGAAGGATGGTTCGGTTCGCGGCATCAATGTCAAGGGACAGGGCAACATGGGACGCAAGCAGATCGACAAGCTTGCCGAGATGGCAAAGGGCATGGGCGCAGGCGGTCTGGCATATATTCAGCTGAAGGACGATGGAACAGTGAAATCCTCCTTCTCGAAATTTATGACGGAAGATCAGGAAGCGGCTCTGATTGGCGCAATGAAGGGTGAAAAGGGTGACCTTCTGCTCTTTGCGGCGGACCGCAACAAGATTGTGTGGAATGTGCTTGGACAGCTTCGCCTGCATTTCCGTGATGAGCTGGGGCTCACCAGGAAGGATGATTTCCGTTTCCTTTGGATTGTTGAGTTCCCGCTTCTGGAGTGGTCTGATGAGGAGAACCGCTTTATGGCGATGCACCATCCCTTTACCATGCCGATGGAGGAGGACTGGGACAAGATCGATTCCGATCCGGGTTCCGTCCGCGCGAAGGCGTATGATATCACGCTGAACGGCAATGAGATCGGCGGAGGCTCTGTCCGGATTCACCAGAACGACATTCAGGAAAAGATGTTCGAGGTCCTCGGTTTCACGAAAGAACGCGCATGGGAGAATTTCAAGTTCCTGCTTACTGCGTTCAAGTACGGCGTTCCGCCGCATGCAGGTCTGGCATACGGACTTGACCGTCTCGTCATGCTGATGGCGCAGGCGGATACCATCCGCGACGTTATCGCGTTCCCGAAGGTTAAGGACGCATCCGATCTCATGACCGAGGCACCTTCCAGAGTGGATCAGAAGCAGCTGGATGAGCTGGGACTGGAGATTCCTGCGGAAGAATAACCGACGGGAAGCCGGGCATGGGTTCTGGCAGATACCCGCCCTGACCCGGCCATATCATGGTTATCATTTGAACAGTCACAGACCGCTGGATTCGCGCCGGCTGCAAACCGGGGCCGATCCAGCGGTCTTTTTCTTGACATCATGTGTACTGCGTTATATAGTACACAGTATACAGAGACTTTTTCTGAGGCGGAAGGAGGGAAAGCTTTGATTGCGATTGACTACCAGGATCGGCGTCCGATCTATGAGCAGATCGCGGATTACTACGAGATGCTGATTATTAAGGGCGTTCTGGCGCCGGATGAGAAGATTTCTTCCGTGCGGCAGCTGGCGCAGGAGTTGTCGATTAATCCGAATACAATTCAGAAGGCCTATGCGGTGCTGGAGAAAGAGGGTTACATTTACACGGTGAAGGGACGAGGAAACTTCGTTTCCGGCAATCCGTCTTCTCTGGCGGAGCGAAAGCAAAATATCTGGAAGGACAAGATGAAGGAATGTCTGAAGGAAGGCAGAGAGCTTGGGGTCGACCGGGAAGGCTGTACCCGACTTGTCGATGAAATCTTTGGAGGGGTACAGGAATGATCGAGTTAATAAATGTGTCAAAGAAGTTCCAGGACGTTCAGGCTCTCCGGGAGGTTACGTCCGCTATTAATAAGGGAGAGGTCTTCGGACTGGTAGGAACGAACGGTTCAGGCAAGAGTACTCTGCTTCGCATGATCGCCGGAGTGCTGAAGCAGGATACAGGAGAAATCCTTATTGACGGTATTCCGGTGTGGGACAATCCGGCGGCAAAGGCTGACGTCTGCTTTATTCCGGATCTCAGCTACTTCCCGGTGAATGCAACGCCGGTCACAATGACCAGCATCTGGAAAACCATTTATCCGGATTTTCAGGAAAAGCGGTTTCTGGAACTTCTCAGCAAAATCGGGATGGACAAGAAACGCAGAATCAACGCATTTTCCAAAGGAATGAAGAAGCAGCTGTCCCTGTTTCTCGGTATCTGTTCCGGTACAAAATACCTTCTCTGCGACGAGACCTTCGACGGGCTGGATCCTGTCGTCCGTCAGGCAGTCAAGGGACTTCTGGCTTCGGAGATTCTGGACCGGGAATTTGTCCCCGTGATTGCCTCGCATAATCTGCGGGAGATGGAAGACATCTGCGACCATGTAGGACTTTTACATCATGGAAAGCTTCTCCTGTCCAGTGCCCTCGATGACATGAAATTCAACATGCAGAAGGTGCAGGTTGTCCTGAGAGATCCCATGATGGAAGAAGAGCTGAAATCACGTCTCGATGTGATTCTGAGTGAGAAGAGAGGCTCAATTCTCACGATTGTTGCCAGAGGATCTTACCAGAATGTCATGGATATCATTGAAAGAATGAATCCGATCTTCGCGGAGAATCTGCCGCTGACACTGGAGGAGATCTTTATTACAGAAACGGAGGTGGCCGGGTATGATGTTCGAAGCATTCATTCATAAACAGAAATCCATGCGGGCGTCTGCCGGGAGAAGAAATCCCGATCGGAAAATCAGCCTCGTTCGGTTTATACGGCAGGAGGTCAGCCTCTCTTACTGGCTCCCGGTGCTGATCTCTGTGATTGCGTTTTTTGAATATCCGATGCGTCTGTATCTGGTTCTGAACATCAACAATCTATATGCCGAGAAAGGGAAAAACTATGCGGAGATGATCCGTTCCCTCCGGATAAAGGCACTTGAGTCAAGCCTTGGATCGGGTGACATTCCTACGATTCTTTCCGTCGGCGTTGCCGCACTCCTGTGTGCCTGCACGATGTTTTATTTTCTGGATTCAAGGGAGAGAACTGATTTTTACCACAGCCTGGCGCTTACCCGCAATGAGCTGTATTGTGTGAAGTTTGCGGCAGGATGGCTTGCGGCGGCAGTCCCATATCTCGTGAATGTGTTCGGCGGATATTTCCTGTTCGGGGGAGTCTACGGGCTTCTGACCCGGGATACGCTCCGGACGGTGGCGGGATCGGCGCTGTTCTTCCTCCTGGCTTTTTCTGCAATTTATGGGGTCTGCATCCTCGCGATGATTCTGACCGGAAGACTTCTGACAGGACTTCTGACGGGAATATTTTTTCTGGGATACGGGCCGACATGCTTCTATCTGATCAGTTCACTGATTCTGGAAAAATTCGTGACATACAGCAGCTATACAGATAGAGGCGGCAATGTGATCTGGCTTCTGTCCCCGTTTTCGCTGATGTGGCTGAGAAGTGACAGACTGTCCTCTCTTTTCGGAGCATTGCTTCCGGATCGGGTACATTCTCTGCTTCTTCCGGGTCTTTTCCTGACGGGATACTTCATTTTTTCAGTCATACTCGGATTGCTTCTGTACAGAAGGAGACGTTCGGAGGCAGCGGAAAATTCTCTCTGCTACCATGGCTTCGGGGCATGTGTAAAGCTTCTGGTAAGCGTTCCGGGCGGAATCGCGTTTGGAGCGCTGCTCTCGAGAAGCACGGACAGCAGCAGTGTGAGCTGGGTTGTGTTCTCTGTGATCGGAGTCTTTCTGATCAATGGCATCATCGAATTTATCTACAGCAGAGATCTGAAGAGTATTCCGAGACACTGGGTCTCCCTTGCCGCGGAGTATGCCGGAACAGCCCTGCTTCTCGCACTCATGATCGTAAATCCCTTTGGATATGACAGCTGGCTTCCGGAAACAGATCAGATTCTGTCGATGTCAATGATCCCATGCAGTGACGGAATCCGTATTCTCGGTGAGTACAGCTATTGGGATATGAGTCAGAATGCCATACCCATGCTGAAGAAAACGGAGACTGGAGATTTTATGTCCATCTATACGCTGGCGGAAGAGGGCGTGAAAAATGCGGAACAGGCAGGGGAGACAGAGTATGTTCCAAATATCTGTGTCATGTTCCATATGAAAAACGGCGGCGTTGTATACCGGCAGTATCAGGTGTCGGATAAGGCACTCCGGAAGGCAGAGAACGTGCTTTCGGCGGATTCTTCCTGGAGGAAGAATAATTATCCTGCCAATTTTGTGGATCCGTCCGCGATTGAAAGCGTTGAAATCTGTCCGTGGGAGATCGCGAAAGGCCCGGGGACGACACCGGATCTGTCTCAGGAGGAAATCCATGACCTGATTCAGGCGTTGAGAGACGATTCCAACGCAACGGATCTCACGGCGATTCAAAAGCAGGAACCTGTTGGTACCCTTCGGTTCACACCGAAGGACTGGTCCGATGGGATTTCCATTGATGGCAGACAGATGGATGTATATGAGCTGTATCTCTATCCGGAATACTGCAGGACATTGGAATTTCTGAAGAATCACGGCATCAATCTGTTGAAGGGCTCATCCGGAGACGAGGAGGGAATCAGCAGCGACATCCTGTCCGTGGATATACAGAGCGGAGAGAACAGTTATCTGCTGACGGATCCTGATGAAATTTCAGATTTTCTTCAGCATGTCACACAGATCCGCGGTTATTATACGGACGCAGAGGAAGACGGCTCCTGGTGGTACATGTCGGCTGCCTATCAGGGCGAGCAGGACGACAGAACCGTCTACTTCAATCCGGACGATGAAGCTTTGAAGATCCTGAAAGAAAATAAAATATCGGATCAGAATGCGCAGTGAACCTGAAATGGTTCAGTTCAGCGCAGCCATTCGTAAAACGAAAGGAGCATTATGAACAGGAAAAAAGCAGGCATTCTTGTGCTGATTATTGCCGCTGCGGGTGCTTTGACAGTCGGAGTCATCCGCATGCATGCAGCGAATAACAAAACGGATAAAACAGGAGAAACAGCGTACGTCGATCTGGTGTCAAACCTTGCTGATACCGGATCGCTCGGAACGAACAACTACTATGCTGGTACGGTGGAGACGCAGGAAACCTGGTCTGTGAACAAGAACACGGACGCTGAGGTGAAGGACCTGAAGGTCGCCGTGGGACAGGAAGTGAAGAAGGGCGATGCACTTTTCACTTATGACACGACAAAATACCAGCAGGATCTGGAGCAGGCAAATATCGATCTTCAGAGGCTGAATAACGAGTATACCTCAATGGGACAGACAATCAGTCAGCTGACAAAGGAGAAGGCCTCCGCTTCGGCATCGGAGCAGGCGGATTATACCATCCGGATTCAGGAACAGCAGCTCTCCCAGCAGCAGAAGCAACTCGATATCCAGAGCAAGCAGCAGGACATCCGGAAGCTGCAGGACAACATCAACAACGCGACGGTGACCAGCCAGATGGACGGTGTGGTTAAGAGCATCAATGACGGAACATCAGCCTCTTCTGACGGTACGGATACCTCCTATATCACGATAATCAAAACCGGAGACTACCGGGTGAAGGGCACCGTCAATGAACAGAATGTCGGAACGCTGTCCGAGGGGACGCCGGTCATTGTTCATTCCAGAGTGGACGATAGCAAAACCTGGAAGGGAACCATAAACAAAATTGACACCGAGAATACCGTCAGCAGCAATAACGATTATGGGTACAGCGGAGCGTCGTCTTCCGGAGGCACAAACTATCCTTTTTATGTGCAACTCGAGAACAGCGATGGACTCATGCTGGGACAGCATGTATACATGCAGACGGATACCGGAAGCAAAGTGGATAAGAGCAAGGGAATCTGGATCGGTTCGTATATGGTCGATCAGTCTGATGAGAAACATCCCTTCGTATGGGCGGCAGGGAAGAACGGAAAGCTCGAGAAGCGTGAGGTAAAGCTGGGAGAGAGCGATGATACAACCGGAGAGGTGCAGATCACAGAGGGAATCACCATGGAGGATTCTCTGGCAATACCATCTCCGGATCTGAAGGAGGGCATGGCAACAGCCCCGATGAGTGAGATGCCATCGGAATCCGGAACGGAAGGCGTGATGTCCTCGAGTTCGATTCCGCTCTCCGGAAATGACGTGATTTCCGGGAGCTACTACGACGATACGATTTCATCGTCAGAATATCGTGAGACCGAGAGCAGCAATAACCCGGAGCTGTCAGCGGCGCAGCAGGAAGCGGCGCAGGGATCGGAGGGCGGATCAGAAGGATACGCTGACAGCACAGATGACGGACAGGTAGCCGGCGGCGCCGTTGCCGCAGACTGAGGAGGTGCCGAAATGATCCTTGAATGCAGACATATCTATAAAAATTATATTCAGGGAAAGCTTGAAGTACCGGTTCTCAGGGATGTGAATTTTTCGATGGACGAGGGAGAATACGTGGCGGTCATGGGACCGTCCGGATCCGGAAAATCGACGCTGATGAACCTGATCGGCTGTCTGGATCAGCCGACCAGCGGTACGCTGATCCTGGACGGGAACGAAGTATCGAAACTTTCGGATAATGAGCTCGCGGACCTGCGGCTGGCAAAAATCGGGTTTGTATTTCAGAACTTTCAGCTGCTGCCGTACATGACCGCGCTGGAGAATGTGGAACTGCCACTGACCTATGCCGGCCTGCCAAAGAAAAAAAGACGGGAGCTGGCGAAGGAGGCACTGGCCCGGGTTGGCCTGTCGGAGCGGGTGGATTTCCGGCCAAATCAGCTCTCCGGTGGCCAGAAGCAGCGGACCGCGATTGCGCGCGCGATTGCGAACCGACCGAAAATTATTCTTGCGGATGAGCCTACCGGTGCCCTGGATTCAAAATCCGGCAGTCAGGTCATGGATCTGTTTCAGGAGCTGAACCGGGAGGGATCCAGTATTCTGATGATCACGCATGATCCCGGAATTGCGGCAAGGGCACAGAGACTCGTTGAGATCCGTGACGGCGTTCTATTTCTTCCCGGGCAGAAAGATCCTGTCGGGCATAGGGAAGAGAAAAGTGGTCAAAAAGAGGGGAAGATGTGGAAGGAAAGCGGACATACCGATGCAGGGGAAGGAGGGGATCCGGGCAATGAAGGCTAAGAAAGTAATATCTGTTATCCTTGCATCCGTGATTGCTGCAGGCGCCGGATACGGAATCTTCCGCGCGGTACAGGTGACGACCAGCCAGAGGACTGTCACAGTTTTCAATGCCTCTGACCTGAATTACAGCGGAGGCTACGGGTATGACAGCCAGACCATGCAGGGAGTCGTCACAACCGATGCCAGCCAGAACATTTACGTAACAGATACGGAGGATATCAAGCATGTGTATGTAAAGCAGGGACAGGCGGTTCGCGAAGGAGATGTCCTCCTTGCTTATGATACGACAAAGACAGGCCTGAACCTGGAGCAGGAGAAACTGAACAACCAGCAGATCCGGCTGAATATTGAGGTGGCGGAGAAAAACCTTGATACTCTGCGTCGAATGAAACCGGTCAGCAATGTGATTCCGCCGGACGATTTCGCGCCGGTGGATCCATCATCGATCGATGATGGAGACATTGTCCCTGATAACGGTCCGGATGACATTAAAGAACCGGGGCAGAACGAAGACGAAAAACCGGGCGGGAATGACAGGGAACCGATGAAGCTTGTGAAATACAGGGAGCTGACCGCTGATTCGGAGGCAAAGAATGAAATGACCGCGGACGGAACAGCAGAAAAACCCTATCTGTTTCTCTGCGAGCCGGACGAGGAAGGCAGGATCACCATTGGCACCGGATTTATCCGTAAGCAGCAGGAAATGGCAGACAAGACGGGCCAGAAACAACGCTATATTGTTCTGGAAATTCTTGACGCGGATGATCATGCTGTTTCCGCATGGATGCAGGATATCCGCAAGCTGGATCCGGACAGCCCGGTCACGGTGGATGCCACTACTGGAAATGCCGATTTTGCCGATCTTTCCGCAATGACTGCAGACCAGATCGCGAAGGCACTGGAGGGAATCCGTGATACGGACAAGCTTGCGGCTGCGCTGCAGAAACTGAGCGGAGATGAAGAAAAGCTGAATAACATCCTGAAGAAAATGGACAGAGAAACGAGGGAGAAGCTTCTGCAGGCGCTGACAGAGCTTCAGAAAGAAGATGATCCCCGGGATACGCCCGCACCGTCTCAGGAGCCGACCGCGCCGCCGAACCCGACACCATCTCCTACACCGCAGGGAGGTGAGGGGTCAGAGCCCGGGACTTCTCCACAGCCATCGCCCACAGAGGCTGCGGAGGATACTGAGCAAAGCGGAGACACCGTGCCTGCATCAGCTTCGCCCAAAATGAATGCATTTCGGGGAGTCTTTGCTGACTGCAGAAGCTATACGCGGATCGGCGGCGATGCAGACGATGCTGTTTTTCTGGGAGAAACGGCGGAATATTCACAGAAAACCGCGTCTGTCGGGAGCGGAGATTTTGGAATTCTGACGGCGGATAAAAGCGGGACATCCCTCGGATCGGATTCCGGAACGGACAGCGGTTCAGGCAGCAGCGGGCTGATTTCCCCTGATGAGGAATATAGCGCAGATGAGCTGAAGCAGGCGATCCGGGATCAGGAAAGTCAGCTTTCGGACCTGAGGCTCGATCTGCAGGAATCGGATCTGAAGGTGAAGAAAGCGCAGCAGGATGTCACAGATGGTGTCGTAAAGGCGAAGATGAACGGAATCATCAAGACGGTCGGAGATCCGAACAATCCTCCGACTGACGGCAGCCCGTTTCTGCAGCTGGCGGGAGCGTCCGGCCTGTATGTAAATGGAGGTGTTTACGAAAACCGTCTGTCTCAGATAAAGGAGGGAACGGAAGTCACGATAACCTCCTGGCAGTCAGGAAATACCTACCCGGCGACGGTAAAGAGCATCTCTTCGTATCCGGATACGAGCGGAATGTACGGTTCTGACAGCAGCAACTCCATATATCCGTTCATCGCCTATATCGACAGCTCCGACGCAGCTCTGACGAATGGCGAATATGTTCAGATCACCATGGATTCGTCGGGAATCACACCGGATAATACGGCGAATGGAGAATCCGACTTCTACCTGTACGGCGCCTTTGTTCTCGATGAAAACGGAAAAAAATACGTATATCTTCGCGGCAAGGACAAACGGCTGGAGAAGAGAGAAATCAAGACGGGCACATATGAAAACGGATCCTATCAGATTAAATCCGGGGTCAGTCTGTCTGACTGGGTGGCCTTTCCTTACGGGAAAGATATCAGGGAAGGCGCAAAAACGAGAGAAGGGACGATTGATGAATTGTACTCATGATTCATTCGGTACGGAACAAACCATGAATAGAAAGGAGGAGACATGGCAGAAAATCTGAAGTTTTCCTTTCAAAGCATATGGGCACATAAGATGAGGTCCTTCCTGACGATGCTTGGCGTGATTATCGGAATCGCTTCGATCATAGGGATTGTGTCAACCATCAAGGGAACCAATGAACAGATTCTGCAGAATCTGATCGGCGCCGGAAACAATAATGTAACGGTATCTTTGAAGCAGGGAGAGGGCGACTACTGGATGGACGGCGGTCTGCCTGACGGTGTCGTCCCTGTTTCCGATGCGCAGAAGAAGGAAATTCGGGAACTGGACGATGTTGCGGATGCATCTTTCTATCTTTCAAGAAGTTATGCGGACAGTATTTCAGCCGGAGACCAGACGCTGGACAGCGGACAGATGCTCGGTATCGACACACATTATCTTTCAACAACCGGTTACCGGATTTATTCCGGCCGTCCGTTTGTGGATGCGGACTACACGAAGTTCCGCAAGGTTGCGCTTCTGGACGAAACGGCTGCAAACATTCTGTATCCGTCCGGCAATGCTCTTGGGAACATCCTCAGCATAAAGGGAGAACCGTACACGGTGGTGGGGCTTGTGAGAAAAATACAGAAGACGCGGCCAAACTATGATTCCTTTCAGGATTATCTGACCTATGCAGAAGAGGAATATGGAAGGGTTATGATCCCCGACGCGGACTGGCCGATCAGTTACAGTTATGACGAACCGCAAAATTGTGTCGTGAAGGCCGTCCGGACGGAGGATATGAGTAATGTCGGGAAAGAGGTTCAGGATATCATGAATGAATCCGTCAGTGCCTCAGATACAGGAGGTGAGGATGAAAGCGGCAGCGCGATCCGATACAAGGCAGAGGATCTGCTGGAAAAGGCGAAGAACAAGCAGGAGCTTGCAGCAAGCACGAACAACCTTCTGATCTGGATCGCCAGCATCGCCCTTCTGGTCGGCGGAATCGGCGTAATGAATATCATGCTCGTGTCCGTGACAGAGAGAACGGGTGAGATCGGGCTCAAGAAGGCACTCGGAGCTAGAAAACGCCGTATTCTGGCACAGTTTCTCACAGAATCCGTTGTCCTGACGAGTATGGGAGGCATTCTGGGAGTCATTGTGGGAATCGTTCTCGCGGAAGTGATTTCCAGATCATCCGGAACCCCGGCGGCAATCAGCATCCCGTCGATATTCATCGGCGTCGGATTTTCGATGGCCATCGGCATCCTTTTCGGGCTGCTTCCCTCGATCAAGGCTGCGAACCTGAATCCGATCGATGCGCTTCGAAGAGAGTGACGGCGCCGCCAATTGTATAAGCTGCGGAATTACTCCGTGAACTCGCGAAACCGGTCATGACCGCTGCCGATGCACGCCAATTGTATAAGCTGCGGAATTACTGCGTGAACGGCAGCGATAAGGCAGGACCTCCGGGCTATGTCAGAAGCCGAGGTCCTCGCCTACCATTACAACCTTAATCCTGCCCGGATGTTTACTGTAGCGGGTGATGACTTCCTGACAGCAGATGGTTTCCGGACTGAGGCAGTTTCCGCAGGTTCCGGTCACGGAGCAGGGCGTCTTGCAGCCGAGACGGACACAGTTCGGCGGGGTGGCACAGTTGTGTATACGCTGGAAAGCCTCGGGAATATCAAAGGCAAGCTTGTTCATTCCCGTGACAACAATGACATGAGCTGGCCCCTGAATCAGAAAGCAGACCCGGTTGCCGTTCCCGTCGATATTTACAAGTTCTCCGTCCTTCGTGAAGGCGTTGGTGCTCATCAGAAAATAGTCGGCCATCATCTGCCGAGCCATCATTTCACGCTTTTCTTCAGGTGTTCTTGCATCTGTCCTCTCGATAAAAGAGTAATTGCCGGTTCTGACTGCGTCAAGGATTCCGCATTCATTTAGTGTCGCGGATCCGCCGTAAGTCACCGAGGATCCCTCCGGTATCAGCTCCAGTACCTTCGCTCTTGCCTCCTCCCGTGTCGCGGTGTAGAAGGCTTCGATATTCCGTTTTTCAAATTTTTTGATCATGCTCTCGCCGAGATGGCGGTAAATTAGTTCCTTCGGTGTCATGAGAAATCCTCCTTTACATGCAAAATCCCTTGTCTTGAAACTTATCGTTGTTTCCATTATACTATATTAGATCCGGTCTGTGCACGAAGGACATCGAAAACACAGTCTGGCAATATCTGCAGAGCGGGACGGAAGAAAATATCCTTTTGGGAGCACGGACGTAGTTTGAACGGCTTTGCAGAAGTCGGGGCAGGTAAAATTATATGAATATCTTGTTTTTTATCACGCCAAAAGCGGAATGCGCGTACATCAGTGCGGACTGTTCCCTGCGGCAGGCAATCGAGAAGATGGAATACCACAAGTATACGGCGATTCCGATTCTCGATGAAAGGGGACGATACATCGGTACGCTGACAGAGGGAGATCTGCTGCGCATCATCAAGGACAGGTATGATCTCAGCCTCAGGGACGCCGAGGAGATCCGTCTTTCCTCCGTTCCGCGGAGATGGAAGATGGACCCGGTCAATATCAACTGCGATATCGAGGATCTGATTCAGACATCGATGCGTCAGAATTTTGTACCTGTGGTCGATGACGAAAACGTCTTTATCGGGATTATCACCCGAAAGGCCATCATCCAGTATTGCTATGAACATTTCAAAAAATACAGGGATGAACTGAAGGAATTGCAGCAGCGAACGGAACAGCGTTCCTCCGGTGAAGAACCCAAGAAGGAAAAAGCAAAATGAAGAAAATAATCGAAGAAATCAGTGAAGTAGTAGCAGAAGCCTTTGAAAGGGCGGGATATGATGCCGGATTTGCCCGGGTCACTGTCTCAAACCGCCCAGATCTCTGTGAGTATCAGTGTAACGGAGCAATGGCAGCTAAAAAGCAGTACAAAAAGGCACCGATACAGATCGCCGGAGGTGTTGTAGCGTATCTTCAGGATTCTGAACTGATCGAGAAGGCGGAAGCCGTTATGCCGGGCTTTATTAACATCACGCTGAACCGGAAATCCCTTGCGGAATACCTTCAGAAAATGGCGGAGGATCAGGAACTCTCCGTCGAAAAGACGGCAGACCCGGAGACAATCGTCATCGACTACGGCGGCCCCAATGTCGCGAAACCTCTTCATGTCGGACATCTGCGTTCCGCAATCATCGGAGAAAGTATCCGGCGCATGGGCCTTCGGCTTGGCCATCACATGATTGGTGATGTTCATCTCGGAGACTGGGGACTTCAGATGGGCCTGATCATCACTGAGCTTCAGGAAAGAAAACCGGAGCTGCCCTATTTTGATGACTCCTATACCGGAGAATATCCGGAGGAGGCGCCATTTACCATCAGCGAGCTGGAGGAGATTTATCCGACGGCAAGCAAAAAATCGAAGGAAGATGACGCTTACAAGAATAAGGCACTTCAGGCGACGGCGGAACTTCAGAGCGGCAGGAGGGGATACCGGGCTCTCTGGAGACATATCATTTCCGTTTCCGTCACCGATCTGAAGAAAAACTACGAAAAACTGGATGTCCATTTTGATCTGTGGAAGGGAGAGTCGGATGCACAGGCCTATATCCCGGACATGGTTAAGATGATGAGGGACAAGGGATACGCCTACGAGGATCAGGGCGCGCTGATCGTGGATGTCAGGGAGGAAAAGGACCAGAAGGAGGTTCCGCCCTGCATGATCCTGAAATCCGATGGAGCAGCGCTTTACACCACTACTGATCTGGCTACGATTGTCGAGCGTATGCAGGATTTTGATCCGGATGAGATCCTATATGTGGTGGACAAGCGTCAGGAGATGCACTTTATCCAGACTTTCCGCTGCGCACGGAAGACGGGTCTTGTAAAGCCTGAGACAAAACTGACATTTCTCGGCTTCGGAACCATGAACGGGAAGGACGGAAAGCCGTTCAAGACCAGAGAGGGCGGTGTAATGCGTCTGGAGACTCTGATCGCGGATATCGACCGGGAAATGTTCCGGAAGATCGTGGAGAATAAGAGCGTCAAGGATAAGGACGCGGAGGAGACCGCGAAGATTGTAGGACTTTCTGCCATCAAGTATGGAGATCTCTCGAATCAGGCATCCAAGGATTATGTCTTTGATGTCGATCGTTTTACTTCTTTTGAAGGCAATACCGGGCCATATATCCTGTATACGATCGTTAGAATCAAATCCATCCTGAATAAGTTCAAAGCGGAGGGCGGAAGTCTGGAAGACGCGAAAATCCTGAACGCCGCAAGTGACATTGAGAAGAAACTGATGCTTCAGCTGTCGCGATATAATGAGGCGCTTACCGGTGCCTTTGAGGAAAAAGCACCACATCGTCTCTGCGCCTATATTTACGAGCTGTCCAATAATTTCAACAGCTTCTATCATGAGACCCGGATCCTGACCGAGGAGAATGAGGGGCAGAAGAAATCCTGGCTGCTTCTTCTGAAGACTGTTCAGAGGGTACTGGAGGATGCAATCGATGTCCTCGGTTTCAGTGCCCCGGAGGAGATGTGAGGAAACCTGAAGATCCGGAAGAACACAACAGGTCCTGTGCGTTCAGTGACCGGAAATGGATGAAAATGTGTTCGTGGGAGGAGAGGAGAAAATGGAGCGCCTGATCGTCTTCGATTTTGACGGCACACTTACAGATACGGGGCTCGGAATCACAAGGAGCGCCCAGTATGCGCTGGATCAGATGGGATGGCAGCATCGGGAGGCGGAAGAACTTGGATTCTTTGTCGGTCCGCCTCTGAATGAAAGCTTTGCGCAGATGGGTATGAATGAATCTGAGTGTGCTCAGGCAGTCCGTCTGTTCCGGGAGCGGTATGAATCGATCGGTAAGCTTGAGTACACGGTATACCCCGGGATCGGAGATCTGCTGCGCTCTCTGAAGGAAAGAAAATGGCGGATCGGAATGGCGACCTCAAAGCCCGAAAAGTTTGCGAGGGAAATCGCTGACGACTGCGGATTTCTAAGGTACTTCGATTGTGTGAGCGGGATATCTCTGACCGGGGAGGAGGGGACGATCTCCAAGGCCGGCCTGATCCAGCGGGTGCTGGACAGGACTGGCTTCTCGGGAAGAAGAGATGCGGCATGCATGGTCGGAGACCGGAAATATGATATTGAGGGCGCGAGAGCAGAGGAGCTTCTGGCTGTCGGTGCGGCCTATGGATACGGCGGGAGACAGGAACTGGAGAGAGCGGGGGCAGATCTGGTTTTTGATACGCCAGAGGAGATGGCTGAGGCTCTTCTGACCAACAGTGTCCTTTAAACGTAGAGTCTTTAAACATCCTGCTGCGGAGATAAGAAAATGACAAAGAGACAGAAAATCTGGGATGTGGTTTTTCCGCTGGTCTTTATCTGGCTGTGCATGGCGGCGGTTACGGTCGTCCTTCTGCTTGTGACGGGGCTGATCGTCGGAGAGTATGATCCGGAGAAGATCTATGACAGGGTCCGGACACTCCCGATGTGGATCAGCATCGCAGCATTCGGCCTCACGCTTCTTCTGCAGAAGAACAATTACCGGGTGGACTCCATGCGCTTTCCGATGCGGAACGGCGGGTGGAAGGCATGGCAGATGGTGTGTGGCTGTCTGTGTGTTACCTTTGCCGGTCACGTGTGGAGCAGCCTGATCACGGGAAGCGGTCTGGAACGGGTTTTCACGGGTTACACGCAGAACGCCGCACCTGCCTTCGAAAACCAGAATCTGCTGCTGCTGATCCTCGGAACAGTGATTCTCGGACCCGCGGCGGAAGAGATGATTTTCCGCGGCATGCTGTTCCGCCGCGCGGCGTACTATGCCGGTATGAGGAAAGGAATCCTGCTCTCTGCTTTATGTTTCGGTATCTATCATGGAAATGTGATTCAATTTCTCTACGCGTTCCTGCTTGGCTTTCTTCTGGCTTTTGTCTATGAAAGGAGCGGCGACCTCCGTGCTGCCGTTGCGGCACATATGAGCGTCAACGCCTGGGCTGTGTTCGGAGACCGTCTGATACGAAAGACTTTCCATGGATCTGTTCCCGCATCCTGTCTGGCTGCGGAAGCAGCTGCTTGTGTGACCTGCTTTCTCCTGCTTTATTTTCGGGGAAAACAGAAAAATGCCTGAAAGAATTCATGAACAATATGGTGTTCGCAGAAAAAAATACGAATATAAAAAATATCAAATTTCCCCTTGCATTTCCCGGGGATGTCTGATAGAATATCACATGTTGCAAGGCAATGCACAAAGCATTGGGCTATCGCCAAATGGTAAGGCAACGGACTCTGACTCCGTCATTTTCCTGGTTCGAATCCAGGTAGCCCAGTAAGAAGCGATTACATCCATGTGATGTAATCGCTTATTTTTATGTATAAAGCCGTCGTCAAGCTGGCAGTTTTGGGCATGCGAAGCATGCACAGAAAACTGCATGCTTGAACGACGCTAACATGTATGAGCATGGAGCGGTGTGAAACACCGCGAGAATGCGAATGCATGTGGCAGCTGCGGGAGTTGCGAAGCAACGGAGCAGCTGGCTTTATACATATTGTAGAGTTTGGCTTACGGAGCAATCCGTAGCTTATACAATAACATAATCAGAACCATTTTTCGAAAACGCAGACGGGTCGCCTGCCGCGAAGCGCGCGTAAGAGACCGGATGCGAATGCCTGTAACGACGCGAATACCATGAAAGGAAGAAAACAATGAAATATTATTATGAAGGAAGAGTCCGCTTCAGCGAAGTGGACGAAAATCAGCGCATGACTCCCTATACGATCCTGAATTATTTTCAGGACACCGCAACCTTTCATGGTGAGGACGCAGGGATTGGCATTGCTCATAACCGAAAGCAGGATCATGCATGGGTGATCGTGGACATGCAGGCACATATCTACCGATATGCCGGTTTCAACGAGAAGATCCGGGTAGGAACCTGGTCTCACGGATTCCGAAGCCTGATGGCGTCGCGTGATTTTTCCATGGAAAACGCTGACGGTGAGACACTGGTTCTCGCAACCTCGGACTGGGTATTTATGAATATGAAGACAGGAACACCGGAGGTAATTCCCGCGGAGCAGATCGAGGGATACGGATTCGATCCATCGTGGAAGATTCCGGAAGATCTGGGCAGACGAAAGATCCGGATGCCCGAAAACGGGGAGGAACAGAAGAAAATCATAATCCGTGAAGAACATCTTGATGTAAACGGCCACATGAACAATGCACAGTATGTGCGCCTCTCTAGGAGATTTCTTCCTGTCGGATTTGAGGTTCATCATCTTCGCGTCGAATGGATTCGGCAAGTCATGGAAGGCGATGTCATTGTTCCGATTGTAGGAAAACGGGATGGCAGCTTTTATGTACAGTTTAATGATGAACAGGGAGAGAAATACTTCATCTCTGAATTTTCGGAGTAATGAAACCGGTCTCCGGTTTCCCGAATGTGAAAATTATTGTCGCATGATTACAGGCTTCGGTTACAGAAAGGACGGAACAACATGTTGGAATTAGGAAAAAAACAGGTGCTGAGAGTGCTGAAGAGACAGGACTTCGGAGTATATCTCTCCGATGACCCGAAGGCTGGAAAGGAGCAGCAGGTGCTCCTGCCTGCCAGACAGGTGCCGGCTGGAGCGGAGATCGGCACCCCTGTCGAGGTATTTTTGTATCGGGATTCGAGTGACCGGCTGATTGCAACGACAAACACACCAAAGGTAGAACTCGGAGAGACTGCGGTTCTCAGGGTGAAGGAGACAACGCGCATCGGAGCGTTTCTTGACTGGGGGCTGGAAAAGGATCTTCTGCTCCCCTTCCATGAACAGACCTGCAGGGTCGAGAAAGACGACGATGTTCTGGTCGCTCTCTATATTGACAAGAGCGGGCGCCTTTGCGCGACAATGAAGGTCTATCACTATCTTCATACGGATTCCCCGTACAGTGTCGGCGATGTGGTGCAGGGAAGGGTATATGAACAGAGCAAAAACTTCGGCGTTTTTGTTGCCGTAGATGACAAATATTCCGCTCTCATCCCGAAAAAAGACGCGCAGGGAGAATTCCGGCCGGGAGAGATACTGAAGGTTCGGATCACACAGATCCGGGAGGACGGAAAACTGACTGTCACGACCAAGCAGAAGGCTTATCTTCAGATGGATACGGACGCAGAGAGGATCGAAGAAGCCATCCGCGAGGAGGGAGGCGTTCTTCCGTTTGATGACAAAGCGGATCCTGAACTGATCAACAGCCGCTTTGGAATCTCAAAGGCTGCATTCAAGCGCGCGGTTGGTCATCTCCTGAAGGAGAGAAAAATACGGCTCGATGACGGACAGATTTATCTGAAAGAGTGATCAGAATGAGTTTTGTACATCTGCATGTTCATACGGAATACAGCCTGCTGGACGGATCGAATAAGATCCGGGATTATGTCGCCCGGGTAAAGGAGCTCGGCATGAATGCCGCTGCGATTACGGACCACGGGGTGATGTACGGCTGTATTCAGTTCTACAAGGAGTGCATGGCCCAGGGAATAAAGCCCATCCTCGGGTGTGAGGTTTATGTAGCGCCCGGGTCAAGGTTTGACCGGGAACCTGCTGCCGGTGAGAATCGCTATTATCATCTGATCCTGCTGGCGGAGAACTTGCAGGGATATCACAATCTAATGAAAATTACCAGCCGGGGCTTTACAGAGGGCTTTTATTATAAGCCGAGAGTCGACCTGGAGCTTCTCAGAAAATATCACGAAGGGATCATCGCGCTTTCTGCCTGTCTGGCGGGAGAGGTTGCTTCCAACCTTGCAAGAAACCGTTACGAGGAGGCGAAAGCCGCAGCTCTCCGGTATGAGGATATTTTCGGAAGAGGCAATTTTTTTCTTGAACTGCAGGATCATGGAATTCCCGCGCAGAGAATCGTAAATCCACAGCTGCTGCGGATGAGTGAGGAAACGGGCATTGAACTTGTGTGTACGAATGACTGTCATTACACAAGAGCGGAGGATGCCGATGCCCATGACATTCTTCTGTGTATTCAGACTGGGAAAAAGGTCAGCGATGAAAACCGTCTGCGATATGAGGGCGGGCAGTATTATGTGAAGTCTGAGGAGGAGATGGCAGCTCTGTTTCCCTATGCCAGGCAGGCGCTTGACAATACCCAGAAGATTGCAGACAGATGCCAGGTGGAGATCCGTTTTCACGAGCTGAAGCTTCCGAAATACGAGGTGCCGGAGGGCTTTACTTCATGGACTTATCTTCATAAGCTGTGCTATGACGGCGCGGAACGGCTCTACCATCCGGTCACGCAGGAAATCCGCGACCGCCTGGAATATGAGCTGAATACAATCCGTACCATGGGGTACGTCGATTATTTTCTGATCGTCTGGGACTATGTTCATTTCGCGAAGGAGCACAACATTCCTGTCGGCCCTGGAAGAGGAAGCGCTGCGGGAAGCATGGTATCCTATACGATGGGAATCACGGAACTGGACCCACTGAAGTACAGTCTGCTTTTTGAACGTTTCCTGAATCCGGAGAGGGTATCCATGCCGGATATTGACGTGGATTTCGGGTTTGAACAGAGACAGGAGGTCATTGATTACGTCGTAAGAAAATACCATAAGGATCGGGTGGTTCAGATCGTCACCTTTGGTACGATGGCAGCCCGAAATGCGATTCGGGACGTCGGCCGCGTTATGGACCTGCCCTATGCGCTCTGTGATGCCACCGCGAAGATGATACCGAATGAGTTAAACATCACGATTGACAAGGCACTGACGATGAATCCGGATCTGAAGAAGGCATACGACTCTGACGAACAGGTACATCATCTGATTGATATGGCGAGAAAGCTGGAGGGACTGCCAAGGCACACCTCCATGCATGCTGCGGGTGTGGTCATTTCATCCAGACCGGTAGACGAGTTTGTACCGCTCCAGAGAGCGGCGGATGGCACCATAACAACACAGTACAATATGACGGAGCTGGAGGAGCTCGGTCTTCTCAAAATGGACTTTCTCGGACTCCGGACGCTGACGGTGATTCAGGATGCCACAAATATGGCGGAGAGAAGAACCGGACTGAAAATTGATCTGCGAAAGGTTGATTATAATGATCCGAAGGTAATGAAGATGATCGGAGAGGGCCGGTGCGAGGGGGTGTTCCAGCTGGAGTCCGCGGGAATGACGAGCTTCATGAAGGAACTGAAGCCCACCTCTCTGGAGGACATCGTCGCGGGTGTGGCGCTTTATCGCCCGGGACCTATGGACTTTATTCCTGACTATATCAAAGGGAAAAAACACCCGGAACTGGTACGGTATGACACCCCACAGCTCGAGCCGATCCTGAAGTCCACCTATGGATGCATTATCTATCAGGAACAGGTCATCAACATCGTCCGCGAGCTCGCCGGCTATTCCTACGGAAGTGCTGACCTGCTGCGGCGGGCAATGTCAAAGAAAAAAATGCATGTCATGGAGGAGGAGCGCCAGAATTTTGTCTACGGCAACGAGGAGAAAGATATACCGGGCTGCATCCGCAACGGAATCGATGAACAGACAGCAAATAAAATCTATGATGAGATGATCGATTTTGCCAGGTACGCGTTCAATAAAAGCCACGCCGCATGTTACGCGGTTGTGACCTTTCAGACAGCGTGGCTGAAATGCTATTATCCGGTTGAGTTTATGGCTGCTCTGATGACTTCGGTCATCGACAACGCGGGGAAATGTTCAGAATATATGCTGCACTGCAGGAAGATGGGAATTGAAATTCTCCCTCCGGATATTAACCGGAGCGAGAGCTCGTTCTCGGTGGAAGGCGGAAAGATCCGCTATGCCCTTTCGGCCGTGAAGGGAATCGGACGCCCGGTCATGGAGGCGATAGAAGCGGAACGGGCGCTGAATGGTCCGTTCAAGAGCCTGAGAGACTTTTGCGAGAGGCTCTCCGGCAGAGAAGTCAACAAGCGGACGCTGGAAAATTTCATCAAGGCAGGAGCCTTTGACTGCTTTGGCGGTACCCGCAGGCAGTATATGCAGGTGTACAGTCTGATCCTGGATCAGGTCAGCCAGGACAAGAAGAATAACATGGCCGGCCAGATGACGCTCTTTGATTTCATGGGCGAGGAGGCCGGAAAACAGTTTGAGATACGCCTGCCCGATGTCGGAGAATTTAACAAAGAGGAAAAACTTGCCTTTGAGAAGGAGGTGACCGGGATCTATATCAGCGGTCATCCTTTGGAGAAGTATGAGGAAAAGTGGAGAAAGAACATCACAGCGGTAACAACAGACTTCCTTCCGGACGAAGAGAGCGGGATCCCGAAGGTCGGAGACGGAAACCGGGTTACGGTAGGCGGTATGATCACCTCCAAGACGATCAAATACACAAAAACGAATCAGACGATGGCGTTTCTGACGCTGGAAGATCTTCTCGGCACAATGGAAATCATCGTATTTCCAAAAAGCTATGAGCAGTATTCAGGTATGGTTGATACTGACGCAAAGGTATTCATCCGCGGCAGGGTTTCTGTAGAAGAAGACCGGCCCAGCAAGCTCATTTTAGAAAGAGTGATTCCCTTTTCTGAGGTTCCGGCCGAGATCTGGATTCGCTTTCCGGACAGAGATGCCTTTGAACAGGCGGAGAAGGATATCCGGGATATTGCCGCGCCTTTCCCCGGAACGGACCGGGTCATTGTCTATCTGGAGAAAGAACGCGCGATGAAGAGGATGAACTGTTTTACTGACGCGGAAGATGCCGGAGGAGTTCTCGTCACTTTGAAGCAAAAATTCGGCGGTGACAACGTGAAAGTTGTTGAAAAGCGCATTGAAATGCAATAGAATTTGCATTAAAATATAACATGCTTGGGCAGACATTGGCCTTTTTCCGGTCTATCGCCGGAACAGGGACGTATGGGCAGCCCGGAAATCAGGAATTACAGTTATTCTGATACATCGAATACATCTAATGTGTAGAATCGGAGGAACGATAATGGCAGAAAGTAAAGTCAAAACAATAGGTATCCTTACCAGTGGCGGTGACGCGCCGGGCATGAACGCGGCGGTTCGTGCGGCTACCCGTCGTGCGATCGGCAAGGGGCTTAAGGTTAAGGGAATCCTGAAAGGGTATGAAGGACTGATCAACGAAGAAATTGTTGACCTGAATGCCAAGGACGTTTCTGATATTATCGGAAAGGGCGGCACAATTCTGTATTCTGCGCGTTGTGCAGAGATGCGCACTGACGAGGGAATTGACAAGGCAGTTGCCACATGCAATAAATACGGGATTGACGGACTGGTTGTTGTAGGCGGCGACGGTTCCTTCGCGGGAGCCCAGAAGCTTGCGGACAAGGGGATCAATGCCATTGGTGTCCCTGGAACCATCGATCTGGACATAGCCTGCACAGAGTACACGATCGGTTTTGATACTGCGGTGAATACGGCGATGGAAGCCATCGATAAGGTACGCGATACCTCGACCTCTCATGAGAGGTGTTCGATCATCGAGGTAATGGGAAGAAATGCGGGCTATATTGCACTCTGGTGCGGTATTGCATCCGGAGCAGAGGACGTTCTTCTGCCGGAGAAATACGATTACGACGAGCAGACAATTATCAATCATATCATTGAGACCCGTAAGAAGGGCAAAAAACACCATATCATCATCAATGCAGAGGGAATCGGACACTCACAGGCTATGGCAAAGCGGATCGAGGCAGCTACCGGAATCGGGACACGTGCCACCATCCTCGGCCATATGCAGCGTGGAGGAAGCCCGAGCTGTAAGGACAGAATGTACGCTACCATCATGGGAGCATACGCGGTGGATCTGCTTATCAGTGGAAAGACTAAGAGAGTTGTTGCATACAAGAACGGACAGTTTGTCGATTTCGATATCAATGAAGCACTTGCGATGAAGAAGTCTCTGTCTGAATATGAGGTTGAGCTTGCCAAGACCCTTTCTTATAACTATGTCATGAAATAACAGGCGCATAGCTTATGAATTTATGTCATGAAATAACAGGCGTATAGCTTATGGATTGCAGGGGCTGCCACGCGAAATGCGGAGAGAGATCTCTTCCGGACCCATTTCGTGTGGCGGCCTTTTTGCATTCCGTGCGGGAACTCATGATAAAAGCGCTGTGACCCGCAATTGATGCAGCCATAGCAGAATATTCATTCTTTGCCGGACAGAGTGCTGTTTAATTACGCGAACAGTGAGCCGCAGCCGAATGCGAAGTATTCGTGTGCGGCGAGCGTCGTGATAGCGAGATAAACTCGCACAGCGTGTTTTATCTCGTTGCCCGGATCAATTGATGTACCGGGTACGACTTTATGAATTGCCACCTTGTAAAATAATTGGCCTGATATTTTCTGAATGTTTTACCAGATTCCAAAATATTACATTAATTTTGACAGAACAGAGAAGCGGGAGAAGATGACGGTGATCACCAGTATAACAAATGCCCATGTTAAGAGAATAATCCAATTAAATAATAAATCCAGGGCCCGCAGAGAGGAACATTGCTTCATTGCGGAGGGCCTTAAGCTTTTTCGGGAAACCCCGGAAAAGCTGCGGAAAAATGTATTTGTTTCCGAAACATTTTTGAATGAACACAGATCAGACGATACTTTGAAGGGAATCTCGTTTGAAACCGTCTCAGACCCGGTTTTTGAACGAATGTGTGATACGAAGACACCTCAGGGCATACTGACGGTTGCCGGTATGCCGGAGTACACACGGGAACAGCTTCTCGGAGGATCCGGACGTGCATCTCTCGTGATGATTCTGGAGGACCTTCAGGACCCGGGGAATCTCGGAACAATCCTTCGAACTGCAGAAGGAGCCGGCGTAAGCGGAATCTTTATGAGCAGCAGGACTGCGGATGTATTTCAGCCCAAGGTGATCCGGTCTACAATGGGATCAATTTACAGGGTTCCGTTCCGCAGAGAAGACGACCTCGCAGATGTCTGCAGCTGGCTGAAGGAGAAGCGGGTGAAGATTTTTGCCGCTCATCTCAAGGGGAAAAATACCTATCGCGGCGAAGATTACACCGGCGGAACTGCCTTTCTGATCGGAAATGAGGGAAACGGTCTCAGCGATCAGCTTTCCGCAAAGGCTGATGTGCTGATCCGGATCCCTATGGAGGGAAAGGTAGAATCTCTGAATGCGGCTGTCGCGTCCGCTCTTTTGATGTATGCGGCGCATGATCAGAGATGACGGAACCCATCCCGCCCTGTGTGACTTAGAAACAGAAGTTTCATCTCGCAGGGCGAGGCAGATTTTTATCCATATGATTCATATCTCTTTCAGAAAACTTGCCTGAATCATCCGGTCTCTTTTTCAACTCGGGAAAATGCTGCAATCCGCAGACCTCTTTTCAATTCCCGAGAATACGCAATCCGCAGACCTCTTTTTCAATTCCGAAAATGCTGCAATCCGCAGATCTCTTTTCAATACCGAAAATGCTGTAATCCGCAGATCTCTTTTGAATCCTGATAATACTTTGTCGTAATAATTACTCCCATCAATACCGGCAGATATAAGCAGATGATATGTCTGACAAAAAGGACAAACACGCAAATATATCTGATGTTATATCCAATATATCTACATAAAACCGGCGTATTCTGAATTAATCATATCAAAACCCGGCCGTTTTTTGGACGGCTTGACAAGCAAAAACCGCAATGCTATAATGCCGAACTTGTAGTTGGTTTCCATTTTGTAACAAATATTAACAAATATGAAATAATCTTAAATCTGATTTCAATATTATGAGCAGATTTCCGTGAGCCGGAGCTGTGGCGAAAGACGAGGGGGATGCGTCTGTCGGGGCCGGCCAAGCCGGGATTTATTCCGGAGATTATCTCATTCCACAGGAGGATTTTATGAAAAACAAAACGAAAACGATTGCAGTATGTGGCTGTATTTTTGCGATGACTACGGCGATGACAGCACCGGTGTACGCAGATACGAATGCGTCGGTATACAACAACCCGTATTTTGTAGAGAACTGGGCGGACAAGGCGGTCGCGGATCTTACCAGTTCGAATGGTTATACACTGATTCGTAGCGGAGAGGATTCTTCCAGCGACTGTGTGGGGGTTCTTACCCCGGGAGCCCTGGTAACTGTCGAGGGTGAGGAGAATGGCTGGACGAAGATCTCCTCCGGAAATATTGAAGGATACGTAAGTTCCGATCTTCTGGTAACTGGCGCGGAAGCAGAGGCAGAATACCTGGAGGAAAATACGGTCTATGGTACTGTGAACATAGCAGGTACACCGGTTTATTCCGGTGAGAGCACGGGAAGCCCTGTTCTCATGACGCTGGAGGACAAGGCGGGCGTGACACTGATCAGCGCAGACAACGGCTGGTTCAAGGTGAAGGTAAACGGCCAGACCGGTTACATCTCTACCGATGCCGTTGCCATCAATGCGGATACGCATGACGCGGTTACGCTTGCAGAATTTGAAGCGGAGACCGGAATTGTGCCGGACACCACGACGAATACCGTGGACAGCTCCTATTCACAGGATGATATCAATCTTCTCGCTGCACTGATTCACTGCGAGGCGGGAGGGGAGAGCTATACCGGAAAGGTTGCAGTAGGAGCGGTCGTTCTTAACCGTGTTAACAGTGCCTCTTTTCCGAACACCATCTCCGAAGTTATTTACCAGAGCGGGCAGTTCACCCCGGCGTCGAGCGGAGCCCTCGCAGCCACTCTTGCGTCCGGAGTCGATGCAGACTGTTATGCCGCGGCACAGGATGCGATCAACGGTGCGAATCCCGTGGGCAGCTGTCTCTACTTCCATGCGGGCGGCGGAAGCGGACTTACCATCGGAAATCAGACATTCTATTAATCACATAACAATTTTCCAAATTAACCAATCAGATATAAGGACAGAAGGACCAGAAGGAGGCTGCGCAGTCAGCCTCTTTCTTGTTTTTTTAATGGATATGAGTTAAAATCAAACCATATGACTCGGAAGTAGAGCCGAAACCGCACAGCATCTATCCGGAGGAGGAAAATGAGATGAATTTAAAGGGACGTAATTTTCTGACACTTAAAGATTTCACACCTGAGGAAATCACCTATTTACTTGACCTCTCGGCGAAATATAAAGAGAAGAAGAAAAAAGGAATTCAGGTAGATTCTCTTCGCGGAAAGAATGTTGCGCTTATTTTTGAAAAGACGAGTACACGAACCCGTTGTTCCTTCGAAGTGGCCGCGCATGACCTCGGAATGGGAAGTACCTATCTGGATCCGTCTGGATCGCAGATCGGTAAGAAGGAAAGCATCGCTGATACTGCGCGCGTGCTCGGACGAATGTTCGAAGGTATTGAATACCGCGGTTTTGGTCAGAATATCGTAGAGGAGCTCGCAAAATATGCCGGGGTTCCTGTCTGGAATGGACTGACAAATGAATATCATCCGACACAGATGCTGGCGGATATGCTGACGATTCGTGAACATTTCGGAAAGCTGAAAGGACTGAAGCTGGTCTATCTTGGTGACGCGCGCTACAACATGGGCAATTCTTATATGGTAGTCTGCGCGAAGCTGGGGTTGAAGTATGTTGCCTGTGCGCCGGAGAAGTATTTCCCGGATGCCGCGCTGGTGTCCCAGTGTGAGAAGTGGGCAGAGGAAAGCGGCGGTTCCATTACGCTGACGGAAAATGTCAGTGTAGGCGTACGTGACGCGGATATTGTGTGCACTGACGTATGGGTATCTATGGGAGAGCCGGACGCTGTCTGGGAAGAAAGAATCCGGGACCTGACACCTTACAAGGTTACAAAGGAGGTCATGCAGACAGCCGGACCGGATGCGATTTTCCTGCATTGTCTTCCGTCCTTCCATGATCTAGGCACAAAAATCGGAAAACAGATTCATGATAAATATGGTCTGAATGACATGGAAGTTACCGATGAAGTTTTTGAATCGGAGCAGTCTCTCGTATTTGACGAGGCAGAGAACAGAATGCACACGATCAAAGCAGTCATGGCCGCAACTCTCGGAGCGGACCGCGGCATGCTCTGATCTGGAAGCTCATCATACGAAATGCCAGAGCTCTGGCAGATGCATACACGGCTGCCCGACATGTCGAAAAACGATTGTTCTCACATGCGGGTCTGGCAAGCAGTCAGGCATGAAAGTGCCGCGCGATATGACAGACAAACCTGCGTAACGCACAGAAAGAGCAGCAGTGACAGTCAGGTGTGGGACAACCGAAGAAAAAACAGGAGAGTTGATCTTGGAGGAAGAAATAAACAGTCATCTGAGTGCAGACCGGATACAAAGCATGCTGCGCACGGATCGCTGGACCATTCACTACAGGGAATCTGTGGATTCCACCAATAACTGGGCCAGACAGGAGGCGGAAGAAGGCGCTCCCGACGGGAGCGTGTACCTTGCGGATACGCAGACGGCAGGTAAAGGAAGCCGCGGCAGATCATGGGGATCTCCGGAGGGCACTTCCATATCGATGAGCCTCGTTCTGCGTCCGGAAATTGAAATGAGCAGGATTTCGATGATCACTCTTGTAATGGGACTAGGAGCGGCGGACGGAATCCGTGATGTGACCGGAATTGATACCGGGATCAAATGGCCGAACGATGTCGTGTGCAGAGGAAAGAAGCTCTGCGGCATTCTCACGGAAATGGGACCGAACGGGGATTATCTGGTTCCCGGAATCGGCATAAATGTGAACATGGACCGTTTTTCACGGGATCTGAGCGATAAAGCAACTTCCGTATTCCTCGAGACGGGGAGAAAATGTGACCGCGATCGCATCGCGGCCGGGATACTGGAATCATTTGGCAGATATTACGATGTTTTTCTTGAGACCGGTGACCTGACAGGTCTGATGGACCGTTACCAGGCGATCCTTGCAAACCGGGGCAGGAAGGTCAGGGTCATGAATCAGAGCAATCCGTACAGCGGCACCGCATTGGGAATCGACCGGTTTGGTGAGCTGCTGGTGAAGAGAGAAGATACCGGAACGACAGAGAAGGTTTTTGCCGGCGAGGTATCGGTTCGTGGAATTTACGGTTATGTCTGAGGATTGGCACATGATGTCTGTAGAAAAGCGGACAGAGAATGGCGTCTATCAGATTCGGGATAACGGACACCAGATGAATGGATGGATAAGATAGAATCCATCATTCGAAACAGCCGGTACAGAACATATAATTGAGAGCAGAAATCAGAGGATATAATCCGATAAAAAGATCCGGTCACACCGGTCAAATCGGAATCATTTGATAACAGAACAGAGAATGAACGATAAAGATAAGAACAAGAATATTGTGCTCTGCGGAGCAAATTATTACGATAAAAAATACTATTTTAATGACAGTTTTTCCATACTTCCCCAGAAGATCCGTGACGAACTGCAGATCACTTGTGTCACCTTTACTGAGCAGTGCGGAGGAATTATCGTCCTGGAGTTTGATCCGGAGGGCAATCTTGAAATTCGTACCGAGGCGGAGCCGGCAGATGCTATGTATGACGACATAGGAGCAGGTCTTGCAGTGAAGAAGCTTCGCGAGGAGAAACAGGAGCTCTTTGAATCTATGGAACTGTTTTATAAAATATTTGCGGGCGGTGGTAACTGATGAAAATTCGGCCATTGAAAATCGGTAATGTTATAATTGATCATCCCGTAATACTCGGACCGATGGCAGGTGTCACAGACCTGCCATTTCGTGTTTTGTGTCATGAACAGGGAGCAGGCCTTGTCTGCACGGAAATGGTGAGCGCAAAGGCTATACTATATAAAAACCGGAATACCCAGGCGCTGATGAGAACGGATCCAACGGAGCACCCTGTCTCGCTCCAGCTTTTTGGAAGTGATCCGGACTCTGTGTCAGAGGCGGCAGCAATGATTGAGGATCTTCCTTTTGAAATCCTGGATTTTAATATGGGCTGTCCGGTACCGAAGGTCGTTAACAATATGGAAGGCTCGGCGCTGATGAAGGATCCGAAGCGTGGAGCGGCAATTATATCCGCTGTTGTGAAAAGAATCCGGAAACCCGTAACCGTAAAGATCCGAAAGGGATTTAATCTGGACTCGGTGAATGCGGTAGAGGTGGCGAAACGGATGGAGGATGCCGGCGTTTCCGCAATTGCGGTACATGGAAGAACACGGGAACAGTATTATTCCGGGGAGGCGGACTGGGAAATTATTCGCCAGGTAAAGAATGCGGTTTCGATCCCTGTAATTGGAAACGGTGATGTGGATTCTCCCCGCAAGGCAGAAAAAATGATGCGGGAGACCGGTGTGGATGGGGTTATGATCGCGAGGGCTGCCCGGGGAAATCCGTGGATTTTTCATCAGGTTATTCATTATTTGGAGACGGGCGAAATTATTTCAAAGGCAGCGCCGAAAGAAGTATATGACATGATTCTTCGCCAGATGGATCTGATGGTTCAATATAAAGGGGAATACACTGGCATCCGGGAAATGCGGAAGCATATTTCCTGGTACACGGCAGGATTCCCGAACTCTGCATCCCTTCGCAGGCGAATTAACGAAGCGGATACGGGCGACGAGATGCGAGAGCTGCTGAGGGAAACACTTATATAGCGATATCCATGACGCGCTTAATTTCGAAAGCAACCTTTTTCCGAAAACTGCTTTTTTCTGAAGGCAACCATTGACACGCACGCGTTATGCAGTTTGAGACGCCCCGCCTGCGACGCAGGGAACAATCCGCAGCTTATGCAATTTGTGACGCTCCGCCTGCGGAGAAGCGAACCATCTACAGCATATACAGTTTTTGGAGTGCCCTGCTTTCGGGGGCATGACGGCATGGCGGTTTACTGCATGAAATCCCGGATTTGCATGATGCTCATATGAAGGTTACTATATATTGGGCTGAATTCTGGGTAAAAACACAAGTTTTTTAAAAAAGAGAAAAAATTTAAAAAGGCTGTTGACTTTTCCCTGGGACTCGTGGTATTCTAAGTGAGCTGTCGCAAGAGAAACGATTTCATCTACGACAGACAATGAACATTGACAACTGAACAGTAAAACACATCCTCGAAAATTCAAATGAAGTTTTATAAAATTTTTGTTTGAACGATCGAAAGTATTCAACGGGTTATCGAACTGTTCGCGGGGAGATAACGAATTGATTACGATCCTTTAAAACAGTAAAAAGGGATGAATTAGCCAAGTGTTAATTCTGAACGAATCAATCTTTTTTTATGAGAGTTTGATCCTGGCTCAGGATGAACGCTGGCGGCGTGCTTAACACATGCAAGTCGAGCGAAGCACTGAAGAAGATTTCTTCGGAATGATTTTTCAGTGACTGAGCGGCGGACGGGTGAGTAACGCGTGGGGAACCTGCCTCATACCGGGGGATAACAGTTGGAAACGGCTGCTAATACCGCATAAGCGCACAGTACCGCATGGTA